>NZ_JAUBRI010000031.1:0-14269 GCF_036701795.1 Microcoleus sp. N9_A1 | reverse complement strand
TGACAATGCTGCCACATCTCAGTAGGAACTGATACCAAATCTGGTTGCACCGGAATTGATGTGATCTTTGCTCAATCTGCTAAAATTGTAATTTCATCCAAAGATGCGATCGCCACATCAGCTTTTTCCAAATGACTAACCTGGGCCTTTCCCCAACAAATCCCGATACAGCCAGCCGCGCCCGCATTTTTACCCATCTGAATATCGCCCGCTGAATCTCCCACCATCAAAGTTGCTGCGGGATTTACTCCGAGTTTCTCACAAGCTTGCAAAAACAATTTCGGATCGGGTTTATGAACCGTTGAATCAACTCCCATTTCTAACTGAATCCACTCGGCTAATGCGTGGTGTTTCACAAATTTTTGCACCGATTCTGTTGTAGCAGCCGAAAGAATTCCCAGTTTTAAACCCGCTTCCGAAAGATATTTTAGCACTTCCAAACTGCCGACAAATAAAGGAGACACAGCACTATTTTTAAACATTTCGTCAGCTTCATCAAAAGCGCGGCGCGCAATAGTTAAAGATTCCAGCCATCCCCTGCCGGTTTCGGCTATGTATCCCGCCGCCACAATCTCATTTTCCCTGCGACTACCGACTGCTAGCAAGCCCGTGGGGTCAATGCTGCCGCCTTCGATGCCGAAAGCCATTTGTAAAGGCTCTCCAACGCCCGGAATTTGAGCGTCTGCGAGGCGCGCTCGCTTCATCCCCAACAATCTCAAAAATTCTTGAGAATCCTCTAGAGTGCCGTCTTTGTCAAAGATTACGGCTTCGATATTTGAGAAGGTAATGCCCCGACATTTAATAGTTACCAAGAATCATAACTCCGTAATTTTTATATGGTTTTGTATAATCTCATATTGTGCTATTTTTAGCAATTGTTTTTAGCGCAACATAACTCTCTTGTCCCCGCCTTATTAAGGGGCTAGGGGGATCTGGCCTTAACTATTACGAGATGCCCGATCCTACTCTTGTCCCCCCCTTAAGAAGGGGGGCTAGGGGGGATCTGGCCTTAACTACTACGAGATGCCCGATCGTACTCTTGTCCCTTATTAAGGGGAGTGCCAGGGATATCTGGCCCTAAGAATGACGATCGCACGCACCCAACAACTCCTCACAAACTCCCTCAAAACACTGCAACACATCAACATTCGTAAACCTGACAACTTGCAGTCCATACCCCTCGAAAATCCCTGTTCTTTCCGCATCAAATTGTTTCCCCTGTTCGGTAAAATGACTCTCGCCATCAACCTCAATTACCAATCTTAAAGCAGCACAATAAAAATCTACAATAAAATTGTCTATCGGGATCTGTCTCAAAACTCGAAAAGGGAAATTTCTCAGAAAATCTTCCCAAAGTTTCTTTTCGGCTGGAGTTGGATTTTTCCGAAGTTTCTTGGCGATAGGAATGAGTTTTGGGTTGTAAGGTAGGTGGAAATTGGAGTCGTTTAATTTGGTCATCATCCTCCTAATCTCCATCCGGAGATCCCCCCTAACCCCCCTTAAGAAGGGGGGGACATGAAGCACTCAAAGTCCCCCTTCTTAAGGGGGATTTAGGGGGATCTCCGGGGGACAAGAATTTAACTGCCTAATCTAATCTCAAACATCATAAATCAAAACTCCAAATTAATTAAAATCTTCCTGCTAAATTGGCAACCGTTAATGCTAGTTGAACTGGCTGGACAGGCTTGGCAATATGCGCTTGAAAACCAGCTTCGATCGCCCTTTTCCGTTCTTTATCGCTCGCATAAGCAGTCAGCGCGACGGCTGGGATTTCTCCTCCGGCTTCTGCAGCAAGGGTTCGCACTTCTCGAATTAAGAAATACCCATCTTTTTCTGGCATTCCGAGATCGGAGATTAGCACGTCATATCTGCCGGGATTCTCTGTCATAGCATCGATCGCACTTTTGGCAGATGCAACCGTCAAAACCTCAGCCCCGTAGCTTGTGAGTACAAATTCTACGAGCTCCCGGGTATCGAGCTGATCGTCCACAACTAAGATGTGTAAGCCTTCGAGAGAGGGCACGATATCCTTTGAGGCGTTTAAATGCCCTACCAAAACATTTGACTTTAAATTGAGCGGCGATGTCAACTCGACAGGCAACGATCGCAACGGCAATCTCAGAGTCATTGTAGTTCCTTGTCCTTCACCCGGACTCTCCGCTTGCACGGTTCCCCCGTGCAATTCTACCAGATGACGCACGATCGACAAACCCAATCCTAGCCCTTGATTAGCCTTAGTGCTGCTGGAATCGCCTTGATGGAAACGATCGAAAATATAAGGCAAAGATTCGGGCAGAATGCCTTTTCCCGTGTCGGTGACTCGAACTTCAGCATAATTCTCGATCGCCGACAGCGTTACTTCCACTCCTCCCCCCGCCGGAGTAAACTTAATTGCATTAGACAGAAGATTCCACACAACTTGTTGCAATCTATCAGCATCGCCTAAAACAGTTGCAGAACTCAACTGCGAAACAAGTTTAATATTTTTAGCATCCGCTGATAATTGAACCCCATCCAGCGCAGCTTGCACCACCAAAACCAGATCGATCAAATTGGTATTAAGAGCGAGCTTGCCACTCGTAATCCTGGCAATATCCAGGATATCTTCGATTAACTGAGATTGCGTCCTCGCGCTCCGTTCGATCACCTCTAGAGCGCGATTAGCGGCTGCTTCCTTAAGCTGGCCGGAGCGCAGGATTTGTGCCCATCCCAGGATAGGAGTCAGGGGATTGCGGAGTTCGTGGGAGAGATTTGCGAGAAATTCATCTTTAGCACGGTTGGCGGTTTCTGCTTGTTGGCGGGCCAATTGTTCCTGCTCCAATAACTGCGATCGTACTGTCTCAAACTGCTTGCGCTGCGTGATATCCTCGATCGACAACAAAATCATTAAAGCTTGATCTTCTCGTTCAAGTTTACAAGCATTCAGCAGCATGGTTTTCTGCCCGATCTGCTCAAACAGGTGATCCAACTCAAAGTTTTCAAGCTGAACATCACTCACCAGAATATCTTCCAATATCCATCGCAATTGCGGGATATTCCACTGCCCATTTCCCAATTCAAACAGCGAAGATTGCGCTGTTTCTGGGGATGAAACTTTAAACGTTTCATAGAACGATCGATTTGCTTTATTCACTCGGAAATTAGCATCTAGCGCGACTAAAGGCGTTTGCACAGTTTCCACAATGGTTTCAGCATAATTTCGGGCCTCCTCCAAGGTTCTGGCACTGCGTTTAAGAGCATCAATATCGAGCAAAACCATCACCACACCGTCAATCTGGTTTTCCGTTGTCCGGTAAGGACGAATGCGGAGGTTGTACCAATATCCCGATAAAGTTTGAACTTCTTGTTCTTTCGTCTGGAGAGTATCAATCACCTCCAAAATCATCTGTTCCAAGTCAGGAACGTTCAGAGTTGAGCGGATGTCGCTAAAGGGTCGTCCAACATCTGTGGGAATCACACTAAAAATTTGCTGTGCCGTTGGCGTAAAGCGTCGAATCTGTAAATTGTTTGTCAGCATTAAGATAGGAATATTGATACTGGAAAGCAAATTTATCAGATCGTTATTCACGAGGCTTTGTTCAATATTTCGGCTGCGAAGTTCCTCGTTAGTGGTAGTGAGTTCCTCGTTAGTGGCTTGAATCTCTTCTTTGGCCGTTTCTAACTCCTCGTTGGTGCTTTGCAACTCCTCGTTGCTCGATAGGACTTCTTCGTTGGCAACTTTGAGGTCTTGGTTGAGATTTTCGTGTTCCTGGATCACCGCTTGCAGTTGCGCTTGAACCGCAGTTTTGTCTTGGTAAGCGGTTGCAAGTGCCTGCCTCACCAGCTCAATTTCGCGTACTAAATCAGCTTGCTCGAAGCTTTCACAAGGGAGAGTGCTGAAGTTAAGCACCGGGGGTGAAGCCTCTTCAAATAACACCAAAAAGTAGCGTCCTTCGACCGCCTGTGGATGGAACGGAATCACCTCAAAATTGACGATACTCGATCCTCGGCCCGATTCAACAAGCGATACCTCTTCTTTCCTAACGGTCACGTTCTCCGTTTGTGCCTGATAAATGGCGGTGCGAAGCTCAACTAGCAAGCCTTCCCTTGCCATTGTCAGCAAGTTTAAGTCGGGCGTTCCGAAGGCCAGTCTCAAGTAAGGATTGATGTCTCCCCGCACTTGCAGGATGTTCATGATCTCGTTGACAACCACACCTGCTAGGGCATAGCGATTCAAAATCAGTTGGTCTGTTTCTCGCTGTAAATCAAAGCTATTTGTCAAATTTTCCTTCACTCCCTGCCCTTCACGTGCTTTAGCGACGGGATAGGAACTCGGCGTAAACGAAAAAGTGGGACGACTCGCCGTCAACTTTTTGGCATAAATTTTAGACTTTTTATCAACTGAAGTAAACAAGTATGAGAATTTTCCGGTACTCTCAGAACTGCCTAACAAGAGAAAGCCATTTGGGTTAAGACTGTAATGAAAAACGGGCATCACTTTTTTTTGCAATGACTCTCCCAAGTAGATCAGCACATTGCGACAGCTAACTAAATCGAGATTGGAAAAAGGCGGGTCGCTACCTAAGTCTTGTCGGGCAAATACACACTTTTCGCGGACTGCCTTGCTGATTCTATAGCTACCTCCTTCTTGGGCAATAAAGAAGCGAGTACGTCGATCTGGTGAAACATCTACCATCTGGTTTTCTGAGTAGACGCCAGACCTCGCTTTGCCGATCGCCTGTTCGCTAATGTCTGTGGCAAAAATCTGGATCGGTGGCTGGATGACTCGATCGCTCAAAAACTCTAACAAGCAGATGGTGATCGAATAAACTTCTTCACCTGTCGAACATCCCGCCACCCAAATCCGAATCGGAGTTTCGGCCGATTTATTTTGGGTAATCGTGGGGAAAACCAGTTCTTTTAACTTTTCAAAGGCTTCGGGGTCGCGGAAGAAACTGGTAACGTGGATCAGGATTTCTTCATACAAAGCTGTGACTTCAGCCGAATTGTCTCGAAGATGTTGGGCGTAATCATCCAAGCTTTCCAACTTGTACAACACCATCCGTCGCTGGATGCGTCGAGCGATCGTAGTGGGTTTGTAGTGGGTAAAATCTACGCCTGTGTTCGATTTCAGCAGCGCAAAAATAGTTGCCAGGGCATCTCCCTGTTCGGGCGATTCCTCAAGTTTTGTCAGGGGAAGCGGGCCAGTGAGAAGCGGACTGTGACTATAGTTTCCCAGTTCCTCAGCAATTTTTTCCGGCGGCAGAACAAAATCGACATTCCCTGTGGCAACAGCGGTATTCGGCATACTATCGAATTTTGCTGTGTCTTGACATTGAGCAAAAGTCATGCCTCCGGCTGCTTTGATTGCCTTGAGCCCCAGTGAACCGTCTCCGTCTCCCCCGGATAATACTACGGCAATTGCTTTGTGTCCGCGATCGATCGCCAATGAGGTAAAAAAGGCATCTCCCGGCATATATTTGCCATAAATCTTCTCGCGCGGGGATAGTTGCAGCACGCCTTTACACAGCACCATCTTGGTGTTGGGCGGAATAACGTAGACTTGATTCGGCTCTACAGCCATGCCGTCTTTTACCTCATTAACAGGCATTTGCGTCGTTCTCGCCAGAATCTCGCTCAGCAGACTTTTGTGATCGGGCGCTAAATGCTGAATCAGCACAAACGCCATACCCGTATCGGTGGGTAAATGGCTCAGTAACCCCGTGAATGCTTCCAGCCCGCCTGCTGAGGCGGCAATCCCAACAATGGGAAAGGGGGCATCGGTTTCGGCTAATTGTTGGCTGTCGAGGGCGGCTGGTGCGATCGATTCTGGTGTATTTTCTGGAGATAATTCAGGAGAAGTCATGATGGGAAGTCCTCGACTTCAGTTATTTACTAGCAAACATATTTGGTAAGCGTGCTGCTAAGTAATTCGGACTATGTTTATTAGAGCTTATTTTGCCTTGCGATCGCAAGTCGCTTGAGAATGAGATGTGGCTTTTAAGTAGGGACACGGCACCGTGCCCATTCGTGTCAACTTAAGCCTAAAGCCCATGAGGACTATCGCTTTTGTTCTAGTCCAGATCCCCCACGCATCCCGCGAATCGTTGCGGGGACTTTGAGTGCTTCATGTCCCCCCCTTCTTAAGGGGGGTTAGGGGGGATCTAGACTTTGATACAAACAAGAGAGACAGTCAACTTAACCTCAAAAGTAGTATCAGTATATCGTCTACCGATTAGGCCCTGATCCCCCCTAGCCAACCCCTACTCCCCTTAAGAAGGGGGGAACCGGAAATGGATCAAAGTCAACCCCTACTCCCCTTCTTAAGGGGGATTTAGGGGGATCTAGACTTGGCATAAAACCCAGATTTCTCAAGGCTTTCGGCTTAAATTGACACGACGAAAGACAATGCCATGTCCCTCCCCGTTATCTGTTGCGGATATCGCAGCGAAAGGCTAGCAATAACCAGGTATATTTATTTACCTTACCTACTTAACTTTTTTCAGCGACCCCGCCCGCAGACAGCGCGATTACAGATTCCGTATTAATTCTAGCAGTAAAAGCGACTTGTGCGCCTTGTATTCCCTTTAAATCTTCAACTCGTTTGTGAATTTCGGACACTCCAGCAGTTTTTAATGCACTTAAAAATGCTTGGTCGTTGTAAACATCTTCGGAAAACGAAACTTCGTCACTTTTAGAAAGATTTTGAAGGCGGGCGGCTTTGTTGACTGTCGAGCCAAAGTAGTCGATCGAATTATTGAGATTTACGAGCAAAGCCGTACCTCGGTGAATGCCAATTCTGACTTGAATCCACTCTGCTTGTTGGCGAGTTGAGTTGTATTCTCTGAAAGAGGCTACAGCACCAGCGGCCGCCATAATTGCTTGTTCGTTGCTGATAAAGGAAGCCATCACGGCATCGCCGATGGTTTTAATGACTTTACCGCCAAATTTCTCGATCGACTCAAAGAAAATTTCAAAATGATCGCGCACAATATTGTAAGCTTTAGTATCTCCCAGCGTTTCGTACATTCTGGTAGAACCGGTAATATCGGTAAACATAATAGTAATCGCCCGAATCTTGACTCGCTCTCTTTCCGATATTACTTGATCGCCGAACAAACGCTTATAATCCGGGTGATGAAGCAGTTGAATTCCTGACAGCCGCAGGGGCAGTTGTTCTAATGTCAATTCCTGGGGCAATTCCTCTGTATGCAAAATCAGCCCGGACAAATTGTGATCGTTATTAGTTAATTCTATCTTAACTTTTCCCGGACGCACGGTCAGATCTGTTTTGTCAAAATCTTTGCCGGCTAACTGCTTGAGTTTAATTTCTTGTAAGTCTTCTGTTTCTTCGCCTTCAACCTTTAAAATCCCTTTAGCTAAAGTTAGGGGACAGCAGTACCGATATCGACCTTTTTCTAAGGTGACAGTCTCGGATTCGGTGCAGTATAAAGGCGTTATCAGTTGCAGTTTGTTTTGCAGTACAGGAGGGGGAGCGCAGGCAGGGCGCAATTGCGGGTCTTCGATTTCTTTGTTCAGGGAAAAAGTAACTTCGACGCGATCGAGCAAATCAATTTTAAACTCGCGCTCGCACATCGGGCACAAAGACATTTCTGATGTGTCTGCCAAATCCTTAAATTCTTCTGTAATCATGTCGCAGTGGGGACAGTGAATATCCCAGTGCAAGTCGAAGGCGCCAGCTTTTACTCCGTGCAGAAATTCCGAAGTAATTCTTTTAACATTCTTGACAGTACCGCCTGCTAGGTAGTAAGGGTTAATCCGCAATCTCTGCAAAATGTGGGAACCGATTAACCAGTTTTCGATTTGGTCGATCGTTCCTTTGCTACAATTGGGACGTTTTTTTAGCTGTTCTAATTTTTCTTTTAATAGTTCGATGTTCATGATCTACTTGCCTTTGAGCGTCAGGGCAAGAAATTTATAAGCATTATGTTGTGTAATTTGCTCGTCTGGCTTGTTCTTGCCTGAGAATTCTGATGACTTTGCACTTGTGCGGATGTCCCTGATATTTATAAATCTTAACAAATTAGCACCATGAAGGTCATGCCTATTTAGGCAGATTGATCGCGCTGTCACTTGTTTTAATCCAAAGTGCGATCGCTGCATCGGTCTACAGAAATATCTTAAATCTCGGTAATCGGGAATTGGGAATTGGGAATTGGGAATGGGGAATTGGGAATTATCAACCAATAAGGTTCACTTAAGACAGATCCCCCTAACCCCCCTTAAAAGGCTACGGTGTACACACAAGTCATGAGATCCCTTAAAAAGGGGGGAACCGGAGTCAAAGTCCCCCTTTTTAAGGGGGATTTAGGGGGATCTCCGAGGATTTTGGTTCTACACAGAGATGTGTGTACACGGTAGCTTAATAAGGGGGGGACAAGATTCCGATCAAAGTCCCCCTTCTTAAGGGGGATTTAGGGGGATCGAGATATGTGCAACTTCACATTAAATTGGTATAAAGTCCTCACTACGAACCTAAAGATTGTCCAATCCAACTCAGATAAGCATCGCTACCAGCGATAATAGGAATAGCAATAATTTCGGGAACTTCATAGGAATGGAGTTCCTGAACTTTTGTTTTTAAAGCCTCAAATTTAGCCATATCAGTTTTAATCACCAACTGCCACTCTGACTCGGAATGAATCTCGCCTTGCCAACTATAAATCGAGCGAATTGGCGACAAACTCACACAAGCAGCCAGCTTATGTTCAACTAGAGATTTAGCGAGATTCTCCGCCTCCGCCTCCGATGCCGCAGTTACCAGCACCACCCCAAAATTAACAGTCATAACGATTTTAGATTTGAGATTAAAGAATTGATTTCAACAGAAAACCTTGAGCGTAATTCTTTGTAGCTACAGGGCAATGCCTTGTCAGGCGCGGATATCTGCTTTGAGCAAAGCCCCAAATGTACAATAGACTTCAATTACATTCATTCGATCGCCATAACAGGAAATTATCTGCGTTTATCTGCGTATATCTCCTGGCATCTGCGGTTGAGATCTCAATCAAAGATTTATGCAATTCAAGTCTAATTTAAATGCACAACAGCTTATTAATTTTTACTTGTCATTGATTGACAAGCAACAATTACCAATTCCCAATTACCCATTTTTAATTTCCGAAACTTCCCAAGAATTGACTTGGCACGCCCCAGCTAAAGAAAAATAGCGCCTAGTAGATTCCGGCAAAATAGCTCCCGCCAACAAAGCATTATCTAAATTTGCTCCTATTAAAGTCGCCTCGCTCAAATCTGCTGCCATCAAATCAGCTTGACACAGCTTTGCCCAATTCAGATTTGCCCCTCTCAAACAACTTCCCCTCAACTTAGCCCCAGTTAAGTTGGCACCAGCCAATTTAACGCCCCGTAACTGAGCCGCACTGAAATTTGCTCCCGCCAAATTCGAGCCTTCCAAATTAGCTCCAATTAGTTTAGCTTCGCTCACATTAACGCCGCTCAAATCTACACCGCAGAGATTCACCCCTGTCAACTGCGCTCGCCGCAGACTGACTCCGGTTAATTGAGCTCCAAAAAGTTTTGCACTGTTGAGGCTTGCACCGTAAAGGTTGGCCCACTTAAAATTAGCTGCCGTCAGATTCGCGCCCAGCAAGTTAACTAATTGCAAGTCGGCGCTGCACAAATTGGCATTCCACAACACAGCACCCCGCAGGTTTGCGCCGGTTAAAGTTGCGCCGCTTAACTTTACCCTCGGCAATTTTGCTTTTACCAAAAAAGCTCCGCTGAGATTGGCTTTTGTCAAATCTGCACCCGAAAGTTGGGTTTCGCCCATTTTGGCAAAAGTCAGATTTGTTCTTTGCATCTGTGCATCTTTGAGCGTTGCTTTGGTGAGAAATGCCCTGCTGAGGTTAGCCCCGGAAAGATTAGCTCGGGAAAGGTTGACTCCGATTAAGATGGCTCCGCTGAGGTTTGCACCGCGCAAATCGGCTCCAGCAAAGTCTCTTTGTCCTTTTTCGTAATTGTTGAGCAGTTCACTAACTTCCATAGGGCATGATACCTTCTGTGATTGTGGGGTTTCGATCCAGAAATCTTTACTGTTAAGGTTGTTTCAGAAAGGAAACTGTTTCAGAAAGGAAACTGTTTTAGCGTTTGCCTCAAACGGTAAAAATTTCATTAACATCACTTTTTGTTTAAAGGCGATCTCTTAATAAAGATTTTATATCTTGTTCACGGTAGAGATCGCCCTTTCGGTACTTTTGACTTAAAAGTTAATGTTTCTTGACATAGATAGTCATTGCTTAACGATCGACCGTAATTCGCAAATTCAGGCGCACCGTACCCTGGAACCCTGCCGGCGGTTGCCAGGACATCAAGGCTTTCTTGAGAGTCTCTAGGGCATCTGTTGCTTGCAGCGTCGAGGTTTGAGAGTCGTTAGCGAAGCCCGCCCCTACGGGGGCTGCGCCAACGAAGAGGATCGCCACTTTCTGTACGATGCCGTTTTGTACCGACAACTCCCACACCGTCTCGCCGCTAACCCCCGCCGGGAGATTAACAGATTGCAAGTATTGAGTCAGAGCAGCGCGACTCGCGGCATCCAAGCCTTGGGCACTAATTACTTGCAAACGAGAAGCCTTTGGCTTCTGCGCTCGTGGTTCGCTGGAAGGGGCTTGTTCCGCGAGAGTAGGAGCTGGACTCACCGGTAGCGGGCTCCGAGTCGGGGTCATACTGCGAACCCTGCCCCTAGTTTGCTCGCCCTTCTCCGCATCAAAAATACCTTCATAGCTGACACCCTGCGGCAATTCTACAGGCACTTGCACGCGACGGCGCGATCCATCTGGATCGACTCGCACTTCTTCGCTCACCGCCACCAAAGCCGTGTATTCCGATAGCAAGTGATAAGTCAGAGCAGTATTAGTCACAGATTCCACCAGAGATTTAGTCTCGCCGCCAAACATTTGATTCATTAAACTCTTAATGCGCGATCGCCCCCAAAGTTGAGCTACCGCCGCATTGCCAAAATCCGTAGTGCCTGCTGCGACTGAAGTTGACTCCCGCTGCCGCCCGCCGGATTGAGCAAAATTAACAGGTAAAACTTGGTCGTAAGCTTTGCCACCCGCCAGAGTGCCGCGGATGCGAAGTTGGCCGTTAGCCCGATCGCCCTTTTTGCCAAACAAAACCAGCGGCGCGCTTGCAAACAAGTCTGGGGGTGCGATCGGATAAATCTCCGGTTTTTCCCCCATTCCTTCCCAACTAACTTGAATATTAGTCAATACCGGATTGTTAATTTGGCGGAAAAACTTTTCAGCAGCCGGTGCTGACGGTTCATCTTGACGAACTACTTGAGACGTGCCTCTTCCCACTTCTGCCAAACGGTTGAGCAAAAACCGATTCACCGAACTGCCGACACCAAAACTATAAAGTCGATTTCCCGGTTTCAGACTCTGCTGCACCTGGGCCAGCACTTCATTTTCATTACCAATATAACCATCGGTAATCAGTACAATACTCCGCAGCGTTCCTGTTCTTGTCGCCGGAAACTTCATCACAGTTTGAATGCCGTTGAGCAGTTCTGTGCCGCCGTTAGCCTGCAAAGCGTCGATATACTTAATGGCTCTTTGTCGATTAGCTTCTGTATTCGCTAAAGGAGTTGTTGAAAGCGCTTTTGCAGTGTTGGCAAAATCAATAATAGTAAAAGTATCCTTGGGATTGAGCCCTTGAATGAAGCGACGCATCAACTCCTTAGATTTTGCCAGCGGTTCGCCCTGCTGAGAACCGGAAGTATCCATCAAAAATACGACATCTTTCGGTACAATTTCATTAGTTTTGTAGTTGAAGGCGGGAATTAAATAAGTAGCAAAATGACCGCCCCGCTGGTCGGATTGAGTCAGGACTGTTGCTTGAGTATTTTCGCCTGCTACTCGATAGCGCAGAATTAAATCTTTATTGGGAATTGTGTCAGATTCAGCTAGTTTGACGCGAACAATATTGCCGCTGCGGTCAGTGGTAATTTGATGGGAAGTAGAGCGGACATTGCCGATCGCCACTCCGGCATCTATTTCTACTGAAATAGCGATATCGTGACCCGATCGCGTTCCGGGAGTCAAAACAGGCGGGTTAATGCGATCGGCATCGGTCGTATTTTGCGAAACGTAGCGCGGCCCAACCACTGTGGGAAACACAAATTCGTAATCGCCACCGGCAAACTTGAGACTTTCGGTGTAGCGAATCGTAACTTCAATTTTTTCTCCCGGTTTGATATTAGCCAGAGACTGAGTAAAAATATTAGATCGTTCTTGTTCCAACAAACCCGCAGTCCGGCCTTGTTGGCGAGCTTTTTGGTAAATTTCCAAAGCTTCATCGCGCCGTTTGATATCACCTTTAATAATGCGATCGCCGATTTTAATTTCCATGTCGTCCACCGCCGCTTCGTCGGGCAGGGGAAAGACATAAACAGCTTCTAAAGATTCGGGAAAAGGATTTTCAAACTTCTGAACAACTTCGACGCGGGAGATGTTGCCGGCAATTTTGGCTTTAACTTCAGTTTTTTTGAGAAGAAAAACTTGTTCTGTGGCTGTATCTTGAGTTTTGACGAACAAACCGCCGACAGGACAGCGAGTTTCGGGCGATCGCGCCCCGTTGCAATTAACATCGTTACTAGCGAGGATTTTCGGCGACAGAGACAAATAATGTTCCCCAGGAGCATTGGCCCGGGCCGCATTGGGAGCGAGCCACGCGCCACACTCGTTAGCGAAGCCCTCGAAGAGGATCGCCGCGAGCAATGCGATACCAGCAGAAAGCAATTGTTGAGGGGATATAACGCAGACAAACTTCATAGCTGTTTTTTTTAGCAGACTTGAGGTGCTTTCTTTACCATGACTTTACGCTTCGCGAAACGTTCCTGAGTTAGCTGTTGGGGAAACATGACAACCAGACCTGGGTGGATTTTAGATTAAAGATTAAAGAAATGACTCCCTAGGCGCGGGCTGGGGACTGGCATTTGTATTGAGGTCGGTTTGGGCGATCGACCGCGAAGCCAATGCTGAATATTGTATGATAGTGAGATAGCTTAAATAATTCTCACATCAACCTCTAAACCTCTAATAAATTAAAAATGTCATGAGTTTTATTAACCCCAAAACCGACTTTGCTTTTAAAAAAATATTCGGCTCGGATGACAGTAAAAACATTTTAATTAGTTTCTTAAATGCTCTGCTCTACGAAGCACAGCCAGTCATCGAAGATTTAGAAATTATCGATCCCTATTTAGCTCCAAACATTAAAGGTATCAAAGACACTTACCTGGATGTAAAAGCCAAAATTAATGGTGACAAAACTGTGATCATTGAAATGCAGGTTTTGAATGTAGAATACTTTCAGCAGCGGGTTTTGTATAATGCAACTAAAACATATTCAATGCAGCTAAGCACAGGAAGTGGCTACAGCAAGTTAAACCCTGTGATTGCTCTGACGATTACAGATTTTAAAATGTTTGAGAACATGGACACAGTGATTTCGCACTTTATCTTCAAAGAAAAGACATTTTTAGTAGATTATCTAGCAGATCAATTTGAGATGGTGTTTGTGGAGTTACCAAAATTCAACAAGGAACTAGATGAATTAGAAACCTTGACAGATAAGTGGATATACTTCATGAAAACAGCTCAAGCTTTACAGGCTGTTCCAGAAGAATTGGGAAATGTAGAGGAATTGAAACAGGCTTTTAAAATTGCCAGTACAGCAAATCTAAATGCTCAGGAACTAGATGAGTTAGATAAGCGAGAAATGTTCATTCAAGACCAGCGTGGCTCCATTAGTCTAGCTACCAAAATAGCCCTTGCAGAAGGTATCGAACAAGGCATCGAGCAAGGCATCGAGCAAGGCATCGAGCAAGGCATCGAGCAAGGCATCGAGCAAGGCATCGAGCAAGGCATCAAACGAGGACAGTTACAATTAGTTGTTCGTTTATTGGAGCGCCGTGTCGGGCCGCTGTCGTCGGAGATTCAAGCTCGCATCAGTCAGTTATCCGCTGAGCAATTAGAGAATTTAGGAGAGGCTGTTTTAGATTTGGCGAGTATGTCAGATTTGACCGATCGCTTGCAGGCATATTTTTCCTGAAGGTAAAAAAGGGTTGGTCTCTTGCGGGCCCTTCGTCTGCTCCAAAAGCGAAGTATGGAACAAGCAAGAGTTTTGATACTCCCCAGGGCTGAAGCCACGGGGATTCTTGAATTAATCCAAAAACTCTCAAAGGTGTTATCAAGTCACCTCTAGACGCTCAAAACAACTACCAGTACAAAAGGTATTGCAATTGCGC
>NZ_JAUBRI010000030.1:57744-78235 GCF_036701795.1 Microcoleus sp. N9_A1 | reverse complement strand
ACCTAATTATCAACAAGGCATAAGAGCTATGAGGCTTATTCTATCAGCGTTATAGGTGACTTGTCGCCCCGACAGCAGATATAGTTGATGGTACTACAAGTACGATCGACTTTGGTAGTGGATTAATCGGCGCAACTCTCAACAAAACCTTTACCGTAAAAAATCTCGGTACAGTCGCTTTAAGTCTCAGCAACCTGACTTTACCCACAGGATTTAGCTTAGTTGGAAACTTACCTGCAAGTGTCGCAGGAGGTGCGAGTGCTAACCTGCAAGTTCAAGTAGATACAGCGACAGCCGGAAATAAAACAGGTACGTTGCAATTTGTCAATAATGACAGCGATGAAAATCCTTTTAATTTCCCGATTACAGCCACAGTTACAGCCACGGCTGCACCAGAAATCCAAGTATTAGACGGTACAACGGATATAGCTGATGGTACTGCAAGTGTGATCGACTTTGGCAGCGTCATAGTTGGCACCACCCTCAACAAAACCTTTACCGTCAAAAACCTCGGTACAGCAGCTTTAAACCTCAGCAACCTTACCCTACCAACCGGATTTAGCATTGTCGGAACCTTACCTGCAACAGTAGCCGCCGGCGCGAGTGCTAATTTGCAGCTTCAAGTAGATACCGCAGCAGCAGGAAATAAAACAGGTACGCTGCAATTTGTCAATAATGACAGCGATGAAAATCCCTTTAATTTCCCCATAGCTGCCACAGTCACAGCCACAGCATTACCAGAAATCCAAGTATTAGACGGCACAACAGATATAGTAGATGGTACTGCAAGTACGATCGACTTTGGCAGTGGATTAATCGGCGCAACTCTCAACAAAACCTTTACCGTCAAAAATCTCGGTACAGCCGCTTTAAACCTCAGCAACCCTACCCTACCAACCGGATTTAGCATTGTCGGAAACTTACCGACAACTCTCGCAGCAGGTGCGAGTGCTAACCTGCAAGTTCAAGTAGATACAGCGACAGCCGGAAATAAAACAGGTACGTTGCAATTTGTCAATAATGACAGCGATGAAAATCCTTTTAATTTCCCGATTACAGCCACAGTCACAGCCACAGCAACTCCAGCGCCTGCACCTGCACCCGCGCCAGCACCCGTACCCGCGCCTACGCCTGCACCGGTACCAAAACCTGTACCTTTACCGACACCAACGCCTGCACCCGTACCAACTCCAACGCCTGCACCCGTACCAACTCCAACGCCTGCACCCGTACCAACTCCAACGCCTGCACCCATACCAACTCCAACGCCTGCACCCATACCAACTCCAACGCCTGTTAACCAAGAGGATACAGACTGCATTTGCGACAAAATTGAGTATCCCAATCTTAACCAACCCAACCAACAAATTGATAACATTATCAAGGGCCGCCCCGATTTGCTGCTTGGGACTCCCGCAAACGAGGCTTATTTTGGCAGCAATAACCCCAACATCTTCGATGCTAAAGAAGGCAACGATAACTTGTTTGGCGGTGAGTTAAAGGATATCTTCAACGGCAATGAAGGCAACGATTTCATTGATGGCAATCAAGGAGACGATATCCTGTTTGGGGGCAAAGAAAACGATATCATTCTTGGTGGTTTTGGTGAAGATGTTATCTTTGGAAATCAGGGCAATGATTTAATTAACGGCAAAGAAGATGATGATTTAATCTTTGGCAATCAAGGCAATGATTTTATCGACGGCGGCAAAGGAAATGATTTAATTTACGGTGGCAAAGGAGATGATTTAATTCTCGGCAGTCAAGGTAATGATACTCTCTTCGGACAACTCGGAGATGATACTTTGTGCGGCGGTGAGCTAGATAATGTCATTTATGGCGGTCAAGGTAACGATTTAATTGACGGAGGTAAGGGCAATGATTCGATTTATGGAGACTTAGGTAATGATACGCTTCTCGGTTGTGAAGGGAATGATATTTTGTTTGGAGGTTCGGGTAATAACAGTTTAGTTGGCGGTTTGGGAAATGACACTTTTGTGTTAAATTCTAGTCAGGGATTTGACTTGATTGCTGATTTTGTCAAGGGTAAAGATTCGCTCGGATTGTCTGGAGGCTTGAGTTTTAATCAGTTAGAAATAACTCAGGATAATAACAGCGCGCTGATTAAGTTAAAGGGAAGTGGAGAATTAGTTGCTTCTTTAACTGGAGTCAATGCCAGCCTAATTGGTGTTAGCGATTTCCGAGTTGTTTGAACCTAAAATAACGCAGATAAATATGATTTTATCTGCGTTTATCTCTATTGATGCGGAAAAAATAGAAGAGGCAAAAATAAGCTGATTCCGTATCAAGTCTTTCTATTAATTTTGCCTTGTGCCTTCGACTTTCTGCCCGCCGCTGACTAATTGCCCGATCGCCTTAACCGCAATACTGGGATGAAAAAGTACAGCCGGCGACTCAATCATGTGCAGAACTTCCAAAAATGCTTGACAAACTTTAGTATCTCCGACCAGCACTTTTAACACTAGATCCATGTAATCAATTGTCAGCCGCGTAGCAAGGTTTAGTTTTGCACCTGTACTTCCCGGATAGCGCGAATCCTGACTGATAGCAAACGTCCAAGGAATAGTGTGTAATTTTGCTAGTTTTTGTTGAAATTGTCGCCCAAAGCCTGTTAAATCGCCTTCTGGATACCGCTCTCTTTGCTTTTGCAGGCATCGATCTAGGATCTGAGCATCCAATGCCGCCACCGTCATTCCCTGTCCGTATATCGGGTTGAAAGCGCAAACTGCATGACCGATAATTATTAAGTTTTCAGGGTGACGACGGAGGCGATCGTAGTGTCGCAAACGGTTTTCTGTACCTCGATAACTATAAATAGGTGTTATTGCTTCTGCGTCTTTAATTGCATCATAAATCATCGGAGTTGGCAGACTGCGGGCAAATTCTACAAAACCTGCTTCGTCTGTGGGGGGATAATCGCGATCGCCCCCGGCGACACTCACCAGCCAGCGATTGCCTTCGATCGGGAAAATTCCACCGCCACGGGTGCGAAATGGCGGTCCTAGTGACACAAATACTGGCGCTGTGTCTGACAATTTACCGCTGCATTTATAGATGCGGCTGGCATAGCCGACAAAAGCATTGATAGCGGTTTCTTGCGGAGGTTCCCAGCCCAAACTTTTCAACCATTGAGGTGTTTTGGAAACTTTGCCACTAGCATCGACTACTAACTCTGCATACAAATTCTCTGTATGGATGTTACCAGGGTTGTGGCGATCGCGAAAACGCACCGACACCCCAGTAATCTCAGCGCGCGAGGCATTCGCCAGAAACCCCGTTACTGTGCCTCCTTCAAGGAAATGCACGTTCGTATTTTCAGCCAAGCGGCGGCGAATGTGCCAATCAAGTAAATCCCGACTGAACATAATTAAATCATTTAAATCCGGGCTAAATTGCGGAGCCCAACCCGCCGGACTAAACCACCCGATCGACCTTGGATCTAAACTAGGAGCACCAGCAGCTACCAGTTCGTTTTCCAAGCCAGGAAAAAACTCTTCTAGGATCATTTTCCCCCGATTTAAAAGGATGTGAAGGTGACAGGATTGAGGAATACCGGGGCGAGGCGCGGGTTTTTCTGGAAAAAAATCTCGTTCAACAATACTTACTCGGTCGAAGTGTTTTGCTAATACTCTAGAGGCCAACAGTCCTGCTAAACTGCCGCCAATAATAATTGCATGACTTTCTCGCTGCACTATCGAATCCCTTCAAAGCTAATTTGCTATGGCATTGGTTGATAAATTGGGAACAATTTGTCTGGGCTTCTGTGCCGACTCTTAATATTGATCGACAAAAGATTTTCCTCTGCGATTATTTTAGTCAGACTTACCATTACTACCATCTATCTCGGGTGCCCCGCAGCGCACCTTACTCATAACTCAGAATTAACAACTTGACAACTGCCAATTTACATAGCATAAATATGCCTAAAGTGATAGCCGACCACAGACATATTTTTCCACTTCCAACTGTAGGGGGATGCTTTAGCTCGTCAATAAGGCGATACTTGCCATTGGGGGCATGAGTCTAAAACTATACATTGGTTAACTTGCGCCAACGATCGCGCGCACCCACCCTTTAACGAGGCATATACTATGTATCAAAATTGGCAAATAAATCCAGGAATGTATAACATCGGGTTCTGGCTGGCCCAAGTGCCAGTAGAACAGACTACAACCACAACCACAGTAGAAGACGCAGCACTCCTCTATTCCGGGCCGCAATTTTTTATCGCCTTGATAGCTGGAGTGGTACTCGCCTGCGCTTTCCAACTCTTGCTAACAAATTTATCAGTAGCAGCCGGCCTTTCGTACATGGGACAATCCCACGACGACGACAACCACTCGGATAGCGGCAGCCCCCCAGTCCGCCACATCGGCCGAAAAGTAGGCACTTGGACGCTAATTACCGTTACCATTGCCCTATTCTTTGCTTGCTTGCTAGCAGTTAAGCTCAGCTTGATTAGCAGTCCCGGTTTAGGTGCGATCGTCGGTTTAGTCGTGTGGGCAACCTATTTCTCAATGCTTGTCTGGGTGAGCTCCACCACCGTCGGTTCCTTGATTGGTTCCGTCGTCAACACCGCCACATCAGGCTTTCAAGCCATTGTCGGCACCGCAGCCTCGGCCATCGGCGCCAAAGCAGCTAGCAACCAAGTCGTCGCCACAGCCAAAGCAGCAGCAGCAGCAGTGGGCCATGAACTGGGTAGCGCGATCGACCCCACAAGCTTGCGCGAAAACGTCGAAGAGTACATCCAAAGCCTCAAACCGCCAGAATTAGACATCAAAGGGATGCGTAGCGAGTTTGAAAAATTGCTTAATGATCCGCAACTAAAAACCATTGCAGCCGAAAATTTGCCGAATCTCGATCGGCAAACTCTCGTAGATTTAGTAAGTTCGCGATCGGACTTATCAAAACGCGACGTAAACCGGATTGTAGACCAACTTCAAGATGCTTGGAAACAAGTAGGAAAACAAGGGCAGCAATCAGACGGCATCGCCCAATTAGTAGACTATCTCAAATCTGCTAAATCGGGAGATTTGGTCTCAGATAAATTGGGAAGTAGGGTAGAAAAAGCCCTCAGCACTCTGGGCGTTCAAAATTCGGGAGAAAGCCCGACAATGATGACCCAAGCAACGACAATGGCAGTCAATGCTTTAATGGGAATAGTATTGGGTCGCACGGATATTTCCGATTTCGATGTAGAAAAAGTAGTCGGTCAGCTCAAAACAGCTAAAGACAAAGTTACCCAGCAAAGTGATAAAATTACCGCTCAAGTCAAAGGCGAACCCGTAACTTACAGCCCAATTCGTGCGGATGTAGAAAACTACCTACTCAACACTTATTCCTGGCAGATGAACCCCCAAGCCATCGAGCGCGAATTTCGGGACGTTCTCTACGATCCGACAGCCGATCCGGGAACTGTGCGCCGCGAATTAGAAAAACTAAAACAGTCTAATTTTGCCGAAATCCTGGCTAGTAGAGGTGTTTTTACCCAAGACAAAATTAAACAAATTTCCCAGGAATTAGAAGCAATTAGACAGCGCGTTTTACAAACCGTGATCTTTGCCGAGGAGCAAGAAAAAGCTCGCGATTTGCAGTGGCGGGTGGAAACTTATTTGAAGCTGACGCCGAAAGAGGAACTGACAGCAGCAGGTATCGGGAGCGATTTCAAAAAAATCTTAGAGGATTCCGACGCTAGTGACGAACAGTTGCGCGATCGGCTTTCTCCTTACACCCGCGACAGTTTTGTGCAAATTCTCCGAGGCCGCGAAAACTTCGGATTCCAGGAAGTAGAACAGATTGTTCAAGAGTTAGACAGGACGCGAGATGTAGTTTTAGCAGATGCTAAAGGTCTGCAAGAAGCAGCGCAAGCCCGAGTAGATAACCAGTGGCAAAGAGTACAAGAATACTTGAAGTCTACGGGCAAAGAAGAACTCAATCCCGAAGGCATCAAGCGCGATTTGAAAACGCTGCTGGATAACCCAGAAGCGGGAATGTGGGCCCTGAGAGCTAGAGCTTCGAGGTTCGATCGCGAAACTTTGGTACAATTGCTATCTCAGCGGAAAGACCTCAGCGAAGACCAAGTAAATCAGCTTATCGACAGCGCCGAAGAAAATTGGCACAGTGTGCTGCACGCGCCGCAACAACTGGCAGAAAAAGCTAAGGATCAGTACGACCAAACCACAACCGCCCTGGCAGATTACCTCCGCAATACTGGCAAATCAGAACTCAATCCTGAAGGGATTCAGCGCGATTTGACGAAACTGATGGAAAATCCCAAAGAAGGGGCTTTAGCACTGCGCGGCCGCCTGTCTCATGTCGATCGCGATACTTTGGTCAAACTGCTTTCTCAGAGACAAGATTTGACCGAGGAACAAGTCAATCAAATTATCGACCAAGTGCAGGAAACCCTGGGATCGATTGTGAAAGCGCCGCGCCGTTTGGCAAAGCGGATGCAAAGCCAAGTGCAGGATTTTCAGAGTGTTTTACAAGATTATTTGCGTAATACAGGCAAGGATGAATTAAATCCCGAAGCCATCAAGCGCGACTTGCAACTACTGCTGCACGACCCGAAAGTCGGCGCTTACAGTTTGGGCGAGCGCTTGTCGCACATCGATCGAGCTACAGTTGTTTCTCTGCTGTCTCAGCGGCAGGATATTTCTGAAGCAGAAGCCAATCGTATTGTCGATGGAATTTTGTCGGTGCGCGATGAATTCGCACTGCAAATTCAGAAAATACAGGAGGGTATTCAGTCGGTAATTGACGGGATTCTCGGAAAAGTTCGGGATTACCTCAATTCGCTCGATCGCCCTGAACTCAACTATGAAGGGATTACGCGGGACGTGCGGAAGTTATTTGACGATCCGCAAGCCGGATTTGATGCTTTGCGCGATCGGCTGGGTCATTTCAACCGCGATACTTTAGTAGCACTAATGAGTTCGCGCGAGGACATTTCCGAAGCAGATGCCAACCGCTTGATCGACCAAATTGAAAGAAGCCGCAACACCGTCTTGCAAAGAGCCGAACGCTTGCAGCAAGAAGCGCAGCTTCGCCTCGAAAGCATTAAAGTGCAAGCCGAAAAACAAGCTGAAGAAACTCGGAAAGCAGCGGAAGTTGCCTCTTGGTGGCTGTTTTTCACCGCTCTTTCCTCGGCCTTTGCGGCTGCGGGCGCTGGTGCTTTAGCCGTCATCCGATAAAAAAGAGTCAATTTGCGCGATCGGATTGCAGATATATCAATCCTCGCATCATTTGTGAATTTCTTACTCCCTCCCCTTGATAAGGGGAGGGTTGGGGTGGGATAAAAAGTTTACGACTCCTGCAAGGATTGCAGATAGTGCCTGATATGAGTTTCTACTGATATCAGGCACTAATGTTAGTAAAGGATTTGATCGGGGAGTGGGAACGGGTTTGTATTAATTTCTTGGTACTGTTGAATAATGTCATGGATAAAGCCGCTCCTACCGAGTTATTGAAGATTGTGGAAACGGTGAGTCTATACATCTTAATTAGCAGTTTTGATTAATTCAAAATAGAAAAATGAAAAGCCGATTTTTTTGATTGTTGTATATTTTATTTCCGGATGTAAATGAAAAGTCGCCGGATATTCATTTCCTCTGCTATGACAATTTTTGAACGCGGTTCAAGCTTCTAGGCTAGATAGGCTTTTGGGCTTATTCCACTACTCCTGCAAGGATTGCTAGAGAAGGACAAAAATCAAAACAGCTATTGAAATGAGCTTTTTTTGGCAGACCCAACTAGGCGCGCCAGTCCGCTCTCCTCAATATTTTTTAGGTACAATAATAGTGAGGCTTCTCAACCCAGCACGCCTGTTCTACCAACCGCCCGCCGCCGTGCCGGAGTCAGTATCAAACGCAAACTGTTTTGAGTTCGATCGCCCGTTTCTTTTGAAAATGCCGATCGTCAGGTTATAACTTGTAGGTCAGAGGTTGTGCATAATAGGGAACTAAAGCTGTGAAAATACTACACTGACTGTGGGGGGCAACATACCGGATACCTTGGAAATACCAAGGGCTTTGCTTTCGTCAGCCCAGAAAAGTCCAAACACGCAGGCCCTGCGATCGCCAATGCTAAACAACCTACGTCTCAAACCTCTCCTGGCTAGTTGCCTAGTAACACCGTGAGGAGGGCGACGCCATGCAACTCCGAAAAAAAACACTATTAATCATCGGTGCAGCGCTGATCAGCCTGATTGTGGTTCTGTATGCCACTGCATCAACTATTTTGCTGCATGATTTTCACAACCTGGAGGCACAGTACGTCCGCCAGGATGTCGCACGGGCTTTGGACGCATTAGATGATGACTTGTCGAATTTAGACACCAGCGCCCAAGATTACGCCGAGTGGGACGATACTTACTCTTTCGTCGCAACACGGAACGAAAATTTTGTCAAGTCAAATTTCGTCGATTCGACATTTATTTACTTGAGACTAAACTTATTGGTGCTGCTGGACTCCAACGGTAAGACGATCTTCAGCAAAGGTTTCGACCTGAAATCCAAAACCGAAATCCCGATTCCCGAAAGCTTAAAACAGCACTTGACCGAGGCGCTACTAGACTCATCGACTGTCGATGGCGATCGCCCCGGCCCCAAAACAGGCGTCCTCACCCTGCCAGAAGCCAGACTGCTGATTGCCGCCAAGCCCATCTTCAACAGCAACGCCCAAGGCCCGTCGCGGGGGACGCTGATCTTGGGACGCTACCTCGACAGCAGCGAAATCGGTTTGCTTTCAGAACTGACTCACCTGTCAGTGGATTTTAGATTGCCAAGTTTAGATTTTAAAGTGGGAACCGCGAACTACTCCGGGCACAGCGCCAAGGCGATGGCTCGATCGAGGCAGGAGTTGGAAAATGTCAAACTCAAAATTTCCAACCTCAAATCAGTAGAAATTTTAGTAGAGCCACTCAGCGACACCTTAGTCGCAGGATACGCCCTAATTCGCGACATCCACGGCAACCTAGCGTTGCTGCTGCGAGTAGAGACAGATCGCATCATCTACGGGCAAGGTCAGGCTACCTTGGAGCTGTTTACCTTATCAATACTGGCAGTAGGTTTAATATTTAGCGCCATCACCCTGCTGTTGCTAGAAAAATTAGTCTTGGCGAGATTGGCTTCCTTGAGCACCAGCGTCAGCAACATCGCAGCCAGCGGCGACCCAGACTTGCGCGTTCATATCGCAGGAGCAGATGAACTCGCAAGCTTGGCCGACGCCATCAACCGAATGCTAGAAGCATTGGGCAATTCTCAAGTCGAACGTAATGAAAGCGAAGACCGCTATCGGTTGATGGCCGAAAACTCAACCGACATGATCACCAGACACGACCCCAAAGGCGTGTTTATTTACGTCTCGCCAGCCAGCCGGGCTTTGCTGGGATACGAACCTTCGGAACTCATCGGCCGCGTCCCCAACAATTATTTTCACCCCGACGATTTAGAAATCATTGCCAAAGCTCACTGGAAAGTTCTGGCGCTTCCAGTTACTTACACCGTCAGCTACCGCATCCGCCGCAAAGACGGCAAATACATTTGGTTTGAAACCACCGGCCGCACGATCAGTGATCCCCAAACCGGCGAAGTGCAAGAAATTATCGGCATTTCCCGCGACATCAGCGTGCGGAAGCAAACAGAACAAGAACTGCGAGAAAGCGAAGCTGCAATCAAAGCTTTGTACCAAGTGACTTCGGCTCCCCGTACAGACCCGTTCAACCGCCTCTCTACCTTTGATTTGCGCCTCCAAGAACTTCTGGCAATGGGATGTCGGCAGTTACGCCTGTCCGTGGGAATTTTGTCCTGCATTCAAGGCGACAACTATCAAATAATGGCTGTTGAGTGTCCCGACGGGTCGATCGTCAAAGACCAAATCTATGATCTGGAAAAAACCTTCTGCGTCGCTACGGCAATGGCAAAAGAACCGATTTACTTTGAGTCGGTGAGGTTTTCGGGTTTTTCCTTCAACAGCGACGATCGAGCCTTCCCCATCGAAGCTTACATGGGCATTCCGGTCACGGTGGGAGGTCAAGTTTACGGCACTCTGTGCTTCTTTTCTCCGACTCCTGTGACAGAACCGTTCCGAGTTGTAGACAGAGAGTTGGTGAAACTGATGGCTCAGTGGGTGGGAAGCGAACTCGAACGCCAGCAAACAGGCGTAGATTTGGCAAAAGCTCGCGATCAAGCACTGGCGGCTACTAGAGCCAAAAGCGAATTTTTAGCCACCATGAGCCACGAAATTCGCACTCCGATGAATGGAGTCATCGGCATGACCGGTTTGCTGCTGGATACCCCCTTAACTCGCGAACAGCGCGATTTTGTAGAAACTATCCGCAGCAGCGGCGATGCTTTGCTGACGCTGATCAACGATATTCTAGATTTCTCGAAAATTGAGTCGGGCAAATTGGACTTGGAGAAACATCCGTTTGACATCCGCACTTGCATTGAGGAATCTCTAGACTTGGTAGCTGCTAAGGCGGCAGAAAAAAAACTGGAAGTGGGTTACTTGATCGATCGTACAGTACCCGCAACGGCGATCGGCGATAGCACCCGCTTGAGGCAAATTTTAATCAACTTGCTCAGTAATGCTGTTAAATTTACCGACGCTGGAGAAGTGGTGGTTTCGGTGACTGCCAAAAAGATTTCAGTGCCGGCGGCTAACGCTAAAGAACCGCCATTAATTGCTGGCGAACCGGTAGCAATTAACCCAGCATACGAAATACATTTTGCGGTCAAAGATACCGGTATCGGCATTCCGAGCGATCGCATGGATCGGCTATTTAAATCTTTCAGTCAGGTTGATTCTTCAACGAGCCGGCAGTACGGCGGTACCGGATTGGGTTTGGCAATTAGCAAGCGTTTGGCCGAAATGATGGGCGGCCGGATGTGGGTGGAAAGTATGGGTAGTGTCGCGGGCAATCCTCCTGCCGATTTTAGATCATCGGCAGTTTTTGATTTGGGATGGGCGGAATCTTGCGAAATAGCCGAAAAATATAGCTATGGCAAATCTGTACTCAGCAACAAGCCGATCGGCCAAAATACGAAATCTGTTGGCTCTACTTTTTATTTTAGTACGATCGTTTCTGGCTGCAAGAATTCCTTACCACTTAACTTGAGCAATTCTCAACCTGAATTAGCTGGCAAGCGAGTCTTAATTGTCGATGACAATGCTACCAACCGCAGAATTTTGACTCTCCAAGCTCAGTCTTGGGGAATGGTGGCTAGGGCTTCAGCTTCGGCTCGTTTGGCTTTAGATTGGCTGGCTGCTAAAGAGATGTTTGATTTGGCAGTTTTGGATATGCAAATGCCGGAAATGGACGGGTTAGCTTTAGCGGCGCAAATTCGCCGGTACCCTGATTGCGAAAAGTTGCCGTTAGTGATGCTAACTTCGATCGGCAGGCAAGAAATTAACTCTCCTGCTATGGAGATGGATTTTGCTGCTTTTTTGAATAAACCCATCAAACAATCTCAGCTTTACAATGTTTTAATCAATATTTTTGGAGAACAGACAACGGAATTTAAAGGGCAGCGCACCAGCGGGGCTTTCTTGCAAAGCATACCCATGCTGGCTGAGAACTTACCTCTGCGGATTCTGTTGGCTGACGATCATTTGGTGAATCAGAAGGTGGCTTTGCAAATTTTACAGCGGATGGGGTATCGCGCGGATGTGGCGGGAAACGGTATCGAAGTGCTCGAAGCTTTGCGCCGCCAGCCTTACGATGTGGTGCTGATGGATGTGCAAATGCCGGAAATGGACGGACTGGAAACTACCCGCCACATCCGCGAGCAATTTTTAGCAGATTTAACTTTAGAAAATCCCACGGGAGAATCAGAGGTTTCCGTAACAAATGAGCAATCTCATAATCTAGACTCGACCAAAAATCCCACGGGAGAATCAGAAGTTTCCGCAACTGATGAGCAATCTAACAATCGAAAATCCCGAATCGAAAATCCCAAATTGACTGACGAGGAATCTAACAATCGAAAATCAAAAATCGAAAATCGAAAATCGACAAGGCCTTGGATTGTGGCAATGACGGCAAATGCGATGCAGGGCGATCGCGAAGAGTGTATGGCTGCCGGGATGGACGACTATTTGAGCAAGCCGATCGCCATTGAGCAGTTGGTGCGAGCTTTGATCGCGTGTAAATCTCGATCAAACTCCGCATTCGATCGTCTGCAGCCGATCGTTTGTTTGGATGCCCCGGCGGCACAGATCGCAGGAACGAGTGAATTACAAGTGCGATCGAATGTGGGTATTGCAGGAAATCAACAACTCACCATTCCCAATTCGCCGGCCGTCGTCGATTGGGGTGCATCAAATCTCGATCGGGCTTTGTCAGAGAGTGGCGATTCCCTGAGTCCCAAGATTATAGAGGGACTGCGAGAAGTGGAAGCTTTGGACGAGGCGATCGAGATTTACCTCGAAACAGCTCCCGAACTGCTGCGAGGCATCTCTATGGCTCTGTGCAACGCCGATCCGCTGGCTTTGCGGCGATCGGCTCACTCTTTAAAGTCGATTAGCGGTACTCTCGGTGCTTTTCGCTTGTTTGAGCTGTGCGAGGAACTCGAAATCATGGGCCGCATGGGAACAGAGGCGAACAAGCCTTTATCTGATCCGGTCTGCGCGCTTTTAGAACAGGTTGAGGCCGAGTATCAAAGAGTTGAAACGGCGTTGAAAATAGAAAGGCTGTACAGCGAGACAATCACAGAATAATTAACAAATGATAATTAACAAATTACATAGCATATTCCAGGCATAATGTATGCAGTAGCGGCCACCAAAAAAATGAATCCTGATATCAATTCCGGTTGCACTCCTCATGATGTTAACTGTTAACAGTTAACAGTTAACAGTCAACAGTCAACAGTCAACAGTGAATTTACTATTCCGATGAAGAGAGGATTTGATATGATGCGCTCGATACGAATAAAAAAATAGTTAAATCCTCAGAGCAACGCGCTACAGATTGGGAAAATATATCGTTTCCGGTTGCATCGGAATTATTAGCAGCCAAAATTAGGAGACGGCTTGGCCTTTGTCCCTACAATGTTATTTTGGATAGGGACAAAGGTCAAGCCGTCTCCTCTCTATCATAAGGAGTGTAACCGGAATTGATATTAGCCGTTAAATTTGATATGAATAAAGCCTTTGTCCTGAAACTATTGAACCAAACAAAAACCAACGACATACATATTATGGATTACAATCTAATTGCTAAAATAGTAATATTCTCTGTATCAATACCTTGTACTTTTTACCTTGCTTACGCTGCGAAAGTAGCCCTCAATCTCAACCTCGATATATTCGGGGCAGGGCACACTCCTGCTAAGTTAGAAAAGCTATCCGGTGGAATAATTAAATGTAAGTGGTTCCCTAATCCTCACCACTGCCCCGGAAATAATCATGTTAAATATTCAGTCCAGGACGCATCAAAACCCAATAAACCGGGTTTTTGATGGTTTTTGTGTGCTGCAATCAAATTTTCTGGTAAAAAACCGGGTTTGTGACTGGCAAACTTATTTTCGTGTTACCAAAACCCAATCATCCGCTGTTTTGACAATCTCAGCATTCTGCAAATCTAGATGTTTTAAAACTGGTTTTTCTAACAGAAAATAAGGTTGAGAAAGAGTTTGCCATTTCTGTTTGAGCGTCGGCGCGTCGGCGACAATAACTTGGCGTTCACTGTAAAAATTCAGCGAGGGACGGCCCAAGCGGTGAGAAGTAAACACTTGTTGACCGGCCGGAGTTCCTGTGCGGACAATTTCGGCGATCGGCTTCACAGGATAATCCTCCGCCAGTTCCCAAACCCAGTTATCTGAAGCCACCAATACCAACAGCGTCAGGTAAGTTCCCCAAATTAAAACTAATATAAACTGCCGATCTTTGCGGTGCAGCAACACGGCCACCAGTGTCATTGTTAAAGCTACAAATATCAGCATTAACTGCAAATCTCGCTCGATCGGCACAATGTATTTCCCAATTTGCACTAAGCCACTGAAGTAAATGCAGCCGACAACACCAAGTACAGCCAGCACTGCGAAAATCGCGGGATGAGGCAACAAAGAAATAGCATCAAAATGTTCTTCTGCTTTCTCTTTAATCGGCTCTGGCGGCAGCCACAGTTGCTCCCAAACTTCAGCGAGATAACTGCCAACGGCAAGAGCAAAAGCTGGATAAATTGGCAAAACATACCACGGCAATTTAGTAGTCATCACAGAAATAGCCAGCAGATATACTCCACTCCAAACCAATACTAATTTTGGCCCTGGAAAATTGCGATTTTCCCAACTCAAACGCAGCCCTTGCAGATAAAATAACTGCCACGGCCAAGCTAATTTTAAAATTTCTAAAATATAGTACCAGGGCGGGCCTTTGTGACTGCTCACAGGTTCCGAAATGCGTCGGAAAGATTCGTTAACTAAATTAGCGTGGATGAAATATTGGCCGTAGTGCAGCCATTGGGCAAAATACCAAGCCGCTACTGGCAATGTTCCGATCGCCAATCCGCCCCAAAGATAGCCAGAAGTAAGGAGTCGCGGGGTATCCCAAACCAAAAAAATACAGCCAACAGCAGCCAGCAGCAGCCCCAACATGACGCCCTTAGTCAGGCAAATGAGTCCGAACCCAATCCCCGCCCCCAAAGCGTAGCGCAAGTCGCGGCGCGATCGTAGCAAACACCACATCGCCCCCAGCAAAAAACACAAAACCGCTCCATCCAACATCGCCAAACGTCCATGTCGCACCACTGGTAACACCGTCAGATAAACGAGGGCAGAAAAAATGGCGATCGACCGTCTGGGAAACAACTCCCTGCCAATGGCGTAAAGCAGGGGCACTGAAGTGGCTGTCAGCATCGCCGGTACCAACCTCGCCGTGAATTCACTGACACCGCCTGCCGCAAAACACAGCCCGATTAGCCAGTGTACCAGCGGCGGTTTGTTGAAATAAGGCATAGAGTCGATCGTCGGATACAGCCAATTTAAGTTGCCGCGCCAAATTTCGCGACTTACCTGCGCTGCAATGCCTTCATCCCAATCCCGCAAAGCCACGCCGCCCAGATTCAGCCCGAAAATCAGCACTGCAGCCAACAGAAAAGCCAGCATCCACACTTTGTCTGTAAAGCTGTCATTCCAGCGATTTTTCAGTTTGTGGCCCAGGAATGGAAAGATTTCTGACATAAGTTAAGAGAGTTTTGAGCGTCCCAAACTGCAGGTAAACTTAGACAGCAGTTATTTGCAACTAGGAAAATACCATGAACTTGCCTGTAATTATAGATATTATCATTGGCTTAGTCTTTATCTACCTGACTTTAAGCTTGCTAGCTTCGGAAATTCAGGAACTGATTGCTACTGTTTGGCAGTGGCGGGCGGAACATTTAAAGAAGTCGATCGAAGTGCTGATTTCTGGAGGCAGCGAAGGCGCGAAAGATCCCCTGCAATTTAAGCGAGTCGGACATTTGGCTCATTCGATTTACGCCAATCCGATTATCAAAGATTTGAATCAGGGAGCGAAAGGGCTTGTATCAGAGGGATTCCGCTCTGTTACGCACCGCATGGGGGATTTGTACCACGGAGTTACGGGTACTAAAAATGTTTTCGGCAATAAATCTAGTGGCCCTTCTTATATTCCAGCCGAGTGTTTTTCGGCTAGCCTTTTGGAGACTTTAAAGGTTTCTAGTTTGCTCAGCTCTATCTCTAAAACCCGATTGGAAAGATTTAAAGATTTACAATTAGCACAAATTCAACAAATTGGAGACAATCTGAGTTTGCCGGATGCTACTAAACCGATTATTGAGCAAGAATTTAGGTGGTTAACGGCGGAGTTCGATCGAGTTGCTGAAGATTATCAAAACAATTTAGCAAGTTTGAACAACAGCTTAGATCGGATGTCGGAAAAGCTAGGATTTTATATTAATGATTCTCAGGTTTATCTACCAGAAACCGAGCTAGCAGGGAGAGAATTTCAGAGGCAGATGGCATTTGTCAAGGCTCGTTTTGACAGCAAAATTGAGCGGGTGGCGCTGCTGGGGCAACTGCAACCGAGTTTCAGCAATCTGTTAAATACTGTTAAAAAAAGTCAAGATACGGTAGCAGAAATTATGGAACTAAAAGAGGAGAGTCCAATTTATCAACAAATTCAAGAAACCTTGGACAGTATGCCAGAATCTTTGAAACGCAGCCTTTATATTTTAGCGCAGCGCGCTGAAAAAAGCGGCGGAGATACTCAAGAGCAGTTGCAGCGTTTTCAGAAAGAAATTGAAATTTGGTTTGACCAATCGATGGAGCGTGCTTCTGGCGTTTACAAGCGGAATGCCAGAGGGGTGGCGATTTTGCTCGGAACTGCGATCGCTGTCGCTGCTAATGCTGATAGCATTCATATTATTAATCGGTTGTCGAAGGATTCGATGTTGCGATCGACTGTGAATTTGTACGCTCAGCAGTTGGTGACAAACAATGCTAAGACTCAATCAAATAATTTAACCAGTCTGACAAAAGTTCAACAGGATGTCGATCGAGCTTTGGATCAGGTAGCTCTGCCTTTTGGATGGAGCGAACAGAACAGCTTAGAACGAGATAAGCAGGGGAATTTATTGTGGCTGGCTTTGATTGCAAAATTGTTTGGTTGGATATTGAGCGGCGTAGCTATTTCTATGGGGGCTGCTTTTTGGTTTGAGGCGCTCAACAAGATTATTAATATTCGCAATGCAGGGAAAAAACCCCCATCTTCCACAGAATTTTGATCGGTGCAGTTGCGAGGCCAGTTAACTAACTGTCATACCCTTTTAGATTTTAGATTTTAGCTAGGGGAATGACTGAAGACTATCGAGGTTTGAAGCACCGGCTGACAGTTGGATTTTTTGTTAAAAGTGGTATCACGGATAGGATATCGGATCGATCGGTAATTACGCGTTGGCCGGAAGTAAGGGAAAACACGCAGAATATAAATTCCGTGCGATCGCGGATGGCAGTGCAGCAGAAATAGGCGAAACTGATAGATAGGTTAAATAATAATCAGCAAAATAAACAAGGTCGCTGGCAGTTTCAGAAACTCTGAATCCAAGGCTGTATCTACCGCTCAACTCACTTTTGGAGGACGGAATATGTTGACTTCTTTAAGCGAAACGACTCGCGCCTCGGAATACCCAACTCCCCCATCCAAAAGCTTTGTATTCAAGGACTCCAGCATCAATGAAGGTGGATATTTTGTTTCCAGAATTTTGGCTGGGGAATCTGAGTGCATTGAGAAAATGACCTCCGCACTTCAAAAATCTGCCTCTATCCTTAGAGAGATTGACAAAGTTGGATTGACTTCTGATCGCAGCTTCGGCAATCTGCAATTAGGCTTTTTTATCCTCAGTTCAGATTACCTCGAACAATACAAAAGTCAATTGCCAAAATCGCATACCTCTATGACTCAAAACAACGGAGTTGGTTCGTGTTATGCCGATCGATATAGTGATACACTCAGCAACGGCGGTGGGAGCGATCGACTGTTTGCTAATTAAGGAGAGTGATTTAATGGAGGGTGTGGAACGTACCGAGGGCGACTGGACCCGAATACAATTTTAATTAGGGAGGCAGGCGCGATCGCAATCAACGATTTGATCTGACTCAACCTGCAATCAGATAAACTCCCGCTGAATAATTTGAATCACGTTTGTAGTGAGGATGACAATCCTCACAGTGTCGGTAGCACCCCATAAGCCAATTGATTTATAGCCATGGGTTCCACTTAATATCAGACTGTTTTGAGTGTTAGTAAATACGACGCAACCTTCCGGGTAATAAGTATTTGGATGTATCGCAAACCTAGCAACTTCAAAGCATATAGAATTATTCAAAATCTACATAATTCAGTTTTTTGTTAGATGAAATATAGCTAGGAAAACTGTAGTGCATTGTGCCTATACGTAAAATATCACACTCAAATAAAAACTACTAAATATAATTAATAGGAGTTATTCTTCGGGGAATTACCCAGCATTTCCGAATACCTGAACTCCCGCTACTGTTAGCCAAATAAGGTCGAAAAAATTTGGATGGTAGAACCTAGATTGATTTCTTTGAATATTCGCAATAAGTGTTGTAATATATTCCCAGCGGTAGAGGTCTAAATTTCTATTGTGGTCAGGGTGCAACCGATAAATATGATAAGAATAAATTAATAAAAGTTTTGAAAAAAGTGCACTATCTCCCAATTTAGTGTTAAGATATAATCAAACAAGTCTGATGAGGTTACTCTAGGGTGTATCTACTAATAATGCCCTTAATGGAGTCTCCAATATGAGTTCTACATTCGCTCAAGTTAACTCACAATCTTCTTTTGAAAAACTGCCACTGCGCTCCTTAGTCTTCATTGACTCCGGCGTGGAAGATTACGAGTCAATTACAGCGGGAGTGCTGCCGGGACAGCAGGTAGTAATACTCGACCGCGCCAAAAACGGCATCGAACAAATCACCTCGGAGATGGAAAAATACGCCTCTACTAAGGGGGCGATAGACTCGGTTCACATTATTTCTCACGGCAGTTCTGGCAGCCTACAATTAGGCAATACCGCTCTGGGTTCAGATAATATAGAGCAATACAAAAGCCAGTTGGAAAAGTGGCAAACTTCACTAGCCCCCCAAGCAGACATCATGCTGTACGGCTGCGATGTAGCAGGCGGTACAGGTGCTAATTTCGTCGCTCGATTCAGTCAATTAACCGGGGCTGACGTTGCGGCATCCACCAACACAACCGGCCGTGGCGGCGACTGGAATTTAGAATTTGCTAAGGGCAAAATTGAATCTCCCTTAGCCTTGCAGCCAGAGGCTATGGCAAGTTACCAAGGTGATTTAGCTACGATCGTAGTAGCCAACAATAGCGATAGCGGGCCGGGTTCATTAAGGGCTGCGATCGCCACGGCTGTTGCCGGCGATATCATTACCTTCGCTCCAGGTTTAGCCAGCCAAACCATTACCCTCACCAGCGGTCAACTCGATATTCCCGTTGGCAAAAACATCACGATTGACGGCGCAGCAGCAGCGGGTTTAACCATCAGTGGCAACAACGCATCCCGCGCCTTTTTTGTCAATGCCAACGTTGCAACTGCTACTAATTTTGTGGTCAAAAACCTGATTATTACTAACGGCAAAACTACCGATCGAGGTGGCGCGATCGGCACAACCGACGAAGTAAACCTCACCGTAGAAAACGTTCAGTTCAACAACAACGTCGCCGATCAAGGTGGTGGCGCAATTTTCGGTAATTTCAACAATACCCTGACTGTTACAAACAGTAAATTCAACGGCAACGTAGCCACCGCAGCTAACGATGAACGCGGTGCAGGTGCGATCGGCTTTTTGAGTTTCAAAACTTTTACAGTCACCAACAGCGACTTCACGAACAACAAAGGAATTAACGGCGGGGCAATTAACAGCCTTCAAGGTAAGCTGACAATTGACAACTCCCGATTCATCGGCAACGATACCACCGCAGCCACTTTCGCCACAGGTCAGCCCAATGATTTCTTAAGAGGTTTCGGCGGCGCACTTTATACCGATCGAGCCAGCAATCCCAGCGAAGCTTCCGGCACAATTAAGATCACCAAAAGTGTATTTCAAGACAACAAAGGGCGAGGCGAAGGCGGAGCCGCTTATCTGTTTACCGGCACCCAAGACAGCGTAAGTATTGCAGACAGCACCTTCCAAAACAACGAAATTCTGTCGCTTTCCGGTGGCAACAACGGAGTTGGAGGCGGGTTAGTAAACTTGAGCAACGGCCTCAACAAAGGACTTACTGTCTCCAACACCACCTTTGCTGGCAACAAAGCCCCCGGTCAAGGTGGCGCAATGTGGATCATGGATGCGCCTACCACCATTACCAACAGCACCTTTTCTGGCAACCAAGTTACTGGGACTACCGACTTTTACGGCAATGTCGGTGGTGCAATGGCTCTTTATTCCCCCACAACCATCGTCAACACCACCATTGCCGATAATTCCGCCCGTTGGGTGGGCGGAGGCATCTCGGCTGCGGAAGGAAAGCCTGTCAGCGTCAAGAACACGATTTTTTCTAACAACACGGCGGGGAATGAGTTTGGCATTCAGCAGCACACCAGCAGCGAACTAACTGACCAAGGTGGCAATTTTCAGTGGCCTGTCAAAAAAACCACTAACTTCAACGATTACAATGCGACGGCAAGCATTACGATCGCAGATCCCTTACTCGGCCCTTTGCAAAACATCAACGGCGCTTTCGTAAGGCCTCTGCTGACAGGAAGTCCGGCCATTGACAAAGGAGTACCAAGCGGCGCACCAGCTACGGATCAGCGCGGCCAGACTCGCCCTCAAGATGGTGATAGCATCCCAGGTGCGATCGTGGACAGTGGATCTTTTGAATTGGGAGGTAGTGTCGTCCCAGTGCCAACACCGACTCCGGCGCCAACCCCGACACCGACACCGGCGCCAACTCCAACTCCCAC
>NZ_JAUBRI010000030.1:0-57644 GCF_036701795.1 Microcoleus sp. N9_A1 | reverse complement strand
ACCGACTCCGGCGCCAACTCCGACACCGGCGCCAACTCCAACTCCCACACCGACTCCGGCGCCAACTCCGACACCGGCGCCAACTCCAACTCCCACACCGACTCCGGCGCCAACTCCGACACCGGAACCCACTCCAACTCCCACACCGACTCCGGCGCCAACTCCGACACCGGCGCCGACTCCAACTCCGACACCGATTCCAACTGAGACTCCGACACCCACACCGGAACCCACTCCGACACCCACACCGGAACCCACTCCGACACCCACTCCGACACCCACTCCGACTCCCACACCGGAACCCACTCCGACACCCACACCGACTCCGGCGCCGACTCCAACTCCGGCGCCGACTCCGCCGCCGACACCAACTCCCGCACCGACACCAACTCCGGCATCGGATGGTTCCCTGCTCGATAGCCTCAACGCCCCGCAACTCGACTCTGCCACCATCACCCCCAACCCCGTCCAAGAAACTATCAACGGCGGTAACGATGCCGATTTCATCATGGGCGGTGTCATCAACGAGTCGATTAACGGACTTGTCGGCAACGATATTCTTTACGGTATGGGCGGCAATGACAACATTGACGGCGGTGCAGATAACGACTCAATCTTCGGCAATGGAGGCAGCGATTTCATCTCTGGCGACGCTGGCAACGATACCATCTACGCTGGCAAAGATAATGACACTGTGGTTGGTGGTGAGGGCGACGACTTGTTGAGGGGAGATTTAGGCAATGATACAGTTGCCGGCGGCCTTGGCAACGACAGCATTTTCGGCGGTAAAGATGACGATATCTTACTCGGTGAAGATGGAGACGACTACATTTTAGGCAACTTAGGAAATGACACAATTAATGCTGGAAACGGCAACGATATTGCCTTTGGCAATGAAGGTGCAGACCTAATTTTTGGCTTATTGGGAAATGACACGCTTTATGGCGGCAAAGAAAACGACAGTCTCGATGGCGGTGAGGGCAGCGACTTGCTGTTCGGCGGCAATGAAAACGATGTGCTGTTCGGCGACATCGGTAACGATACCATGTACGGCGGCAAAGGTAATGATATCCTCAGTGGCGGTGCTGGGGACGATTTCCTTTCCGGGGATGTTGGGGACGATACATTGACTGGAGGTTCGGGAAATGATGTGTTTTTCCTCAATCAAAGTTTTGGTAGCGACATCATTACTGATTTCCGCAAGGGTGAGGATTTAATTGGGTTGAATTCTGGTTTGAGTTTTAATCAACTCAGTATTACTTCCAGCAACAATCAGACTTTGATTACTGTGACGGACACTAATCAATTGTTGGCGAAGCTTAACGGTATTACACCCGGTATTCTGACTGCTACCGATTTCACTCAGGTAACAATCTAACTGCCTGGGGTAGGGTTCACTATAAGCAGCCAGCCCGCTTAGAAGTGGTGAAGAAAGCTCTCAAAATCCTGAAATTTGGTGGATGACGTTAGCGCAGCCCGCCCCTACGGGGGCTACGCCAACGAATAGGATCGCTCGATCTGATTCTTTTCAACAGCGATCGGTAATAAATCTTGTTTATTGCCGATCGCCCACACCTAGAATTAGGCACATCCGTCTATTGCAATCCTGAGCTGGCTAGCCATAAGCAGCGCCCGAATAAAGCCAGCTTTTTTAGCCACTAAATTTCTGATTTTTGGGAACTTTTTTCGAGCCACAAAAAAGTTAAATTAATCAAATCTTTAGGCGATTTTCCTGGTTTTAGCTAAGGTGAATGTATCAGGTAATAGCTAGAGCAATTGTCAGAAATTTGCAACTCCAGAAAAATTTTTTGGAATTTAACTGACCAAGGCTACAAAATGGTTTAATGCACTACTTATCTGGCTAAGGGTGTGCATAGCCAATCTACATAGAGAGGTTCCCCGTGCCGGACTATTTACCAAAAAAAATTGGTTTAAAGCCTCTCCCTGATCGGGAGAAATTAAAAGAAGACTATTCATTACTCCAATCCTCTTCCTTCCAGGTAGAGGTCGCTATCAACTGTCAACTGTCAACTGTCAACTGAAATTACATCCTCTGCTGTTAATTGCTAAAAAAATCGCAATTTTCACACAGCTTAAGCTGATTAGGGAGACAAGTCTCGGATTTCACTTAGGGATAAAATTAAAGTTTTCCACTAAATTTTAATCTCCCCGATGGAGCACCGAGGTTTTAATCCTGCCTACTGCATTCTGCATCTTTAGCCTTCTGCTTTCAAGGTGAATCTACCAGCAAATAGTAAACATTCTCATGGGTATGCGAAATGAGTTCAACTTTTGCCATCAACATGGATTCACAATCTGTTCTCCGCAATGCTGGTTCTAAATCTATTGTCTTCATTGATTCCGACTTAGATGACTATCAAACTCTTGCGGGTGGCGTGCTTCCCGGTGCCGAACTCATCATTTTAGATAAAAATGGTAACGGAGTCGAGCAAATTACTGCGAAACTGCAAACAATTTCTGCTGCGGGAGGAACTGTAGATCAAGTTCACATTTTTTCTCACGGCAATTCTGGCAGCTTGCAGCTAGGTTCTGCAACGCTGAATTCGGATAATTTGCCGCAATATGAAAGCCAGTTGCAAGGGTGGCGAAATGCGCTAAGCGACAAAGCAGATATTGTGCTTTACGGTTGCGATGTTGCGGCGGGTTCGGGAAGTGATTTTGTCGATCGCCTGGGCGAGTTAACCGGGGCTGATATTGCGGCATCTAGCGATCGCACTGGCCGCGGCGGTAACTGGAATTTGGAGTTTGCCAAGGGTGATATTGAAGCACCGCTAGCCTTGACTCCAGAGGCAATGGCGGATTACCGAGGGACTTTAGCGACTATTACCGTTACCAACAATAATGATAGCGGGGCTGGTTCCTTGAGAAGTGCGATCGCCTCCGCAGCAGCTGGCGACACCATTCAATTTGCCTCCACTCTTGCCAATCAAACAATTACCCTCACTTCCGGTCAACTTGTCATCAACAAAAACTTGACAATTGATGCAGTTGGTGCAGCCAATTTAACCATCAGTGGCAACAATGCTTCGCGGGTTATCCTCACTGAAGGTTCAACCAATGTTACTCTCAAAAACCTGATTGTTGCCAACGGTAAAGCTTCTGGAAGCGATCCGAATAATGAGGTAACTAGCGCAGGTGGTGGGATTCAAACTGGCGGTAACAGCACTTTAAATTTAGAAAATTGCCAAGTCAATAATAACGTCGCTGGTTACGCTGGTGGGATTTATACAGGCTTTAAGAGTACCACAAATGTGCTTAATAGTACATTTGAAGGCAATGATGGGCGATCGGCTAACAGCGAACGTGGCGGCGGTGCGATTGCCACAAAAAGCGGCAGTTCTCTCACTGTCAAAGGCTCTACTTTCACCAACAACAAAGGCATTAACGGCGGAGCAATTAACCACCTTTTAGGCAACCTAACCGTCGAAAATTCTACTTTCTTAAATAACGATTCTACCGCTGGAACCGGAGGAAATACCAGTGGTTATGGTGGTGCAATTTACACCGATGGTGCTAATGCTTCCGGTGCAAATAGTACACCTGGGCCCGTTGGTGGCACGATCGCAATTCGGAACAGTCGCTTTGAGGGCAACAAAGGTGCAGGACAAGGTGGCGGGATGTTCCTGTTTGTCTATCCCGCAGACAAAATTATTATTGAAGGCAGTACAATCGTCAACAACCAAGTAACTAAAGGTTCCAATGGCGATTCACTTGGTGGCGGTTTACGAATTGGCAACGGCGAATTTACAATCAGCAACACTACTTTTTCCAACAACTTAGCGCAGAGTCAAGGTGGTGCTTTATGGGTAGGAGAAAAATCTCCCGGTACTATTATCAACAGTACCTTTGCAGGGAATAAAGCAGAAGACGCTAGTGGCAAAAGTGGTTTGGGTGGTGCAATGATGTTGAATACTCTTGAATCCATTAGCATTGTCAACAGCACTATTGCTAAGAATTCAGCAGGATTTCAAGGCGGAGCATTTTGGGGTGGTGGTTCACAAATTACTCTCAAAAATACAATTGTTGCTAACAATACCGCAAATAATGGTGGCAATGCTTGGAATATCAAACAAAATGCTGGTAACAGCAAATTTAGTGATGGCGGTGGCAATTTTCAATGGCCAGCCAAAAATCCTAATGACTCCAGTGATTTTAATGTCACAGATGCTGTGACTATTGCTGACCCTAAATTGGATGTTTTGCAAACTATTAATGGTTTCTCTGTGATGCCTTTGCTAGCAGGAAGTCCGGCAATTGATCGGGGTATTGCTGCTGGTGCACCTGCTACTGATGAGAGGGGACAAACTCGCGTTGACGGTGATAGTAATGGAAGCATAATTGCTGATAGTGGTGCCTATGAATTTAACGGTACTGTCACCCCAACACCGACTCCGACTCCTGTACCCACTCCCACACCCGCGCCAACACCGACTCCGACACCAACTCCCACACCGACTCCAACTCCAACACCAGCTCCGACACCCACACCGACTCCGGCGCCAACTCCAACTCCGGCGCCGACTCCGCCGCCGACACCAACTCCCGCACCGACTCCAACTCCGCCTGCAGATGATTGCCTACTCGATAGCCTCAACGCCCCGCAACTAGATCCTGCCACCATCACCCCCAACCCCGTCCAACAAACTATCAACGGTGGCGACACTACCGATTTCATCATGGGCGGTGGCATCAACGACTCCATTAACGGACAAGCCGGCAACGATACTCTCTACGGCATGGGCGGCAATGACAACATTGACGGCGGCGCAGATAACGACTCAATTTTTGGCAATGAAGGCAGCGATTTCATCTCTGGCGGCGCTGGCAACGATACCATCTACGCTGGCAAAGATAATGACACTGTTGTTGGCGGAGATGGCGACGACTTGTTGAGGGGAGATCTCGGCAATGATACAGTTGCCGGCGGCCTTGGTAACGACAGCATTTTTGGCGGTAAAGATGACGATATCTTGCTGGGCGAAGATGGCGACGACTACATTTTAGGCAACTTAGGAAATGACACAATTAATGCTGGAAACGGCAACGATATTGTGTTTGGCAATGAAGGTGCAGACCTGATTTTTGGCGACTTGGGAAATGACACGCTTTACGGCGGCAAAGAAAACGACAGTCTCGATGGCGGTGAGGGCAACGACTTGCTGTTGGGCGGCAATGAAAACGATGTGCTCTGTGGCGACATCGGTAACGATACCATGTACGGCGGCAAAGGTAATGATATCCTCAGTGGCGGTGCTGGGGATGATTTCCTTTCCGGGGATGTTGGGGATGATACTTTGACGGGAGGTTCGGGAAATGATGTGTTTTTCCTCAATCAAAGTTTTGGTAGCGACATCATTACTGATTTCCGCAAGGGTGAGGATTTAATTGGGTTGAATTCTGGTTTGAGTTTTAATCAACTCAGTATTACTTCCAGCAACAATCAGACTTTGATTACTGTGACGGACACTAATCAATTGTTGGCGAAGCTTAACAATATTACCCCCGGTATTCTTACCGCTAGCGATTTCATTACTCTGTAGTTATTATAGCAATCCTCGCATCATTTGTGAATTTCTTACTCCCGATCGAGCCGGTTCGGGGCAGGGTTGGAGTGAGGGAAAAAATTTACGACTCCTGCAAGGATTGCTATAATAAAGCGGACTTGATGTTATTCCGTTCCAATACGATCGCACAACAAGCGATCGCCCTTTTCCACCATCGCATTTGTCCGCAAATAATCCCGCAGGCGATCGCACCCGTAACTCAATAAATCCAGATTCAAAACTTGCTCGACATTCCACAAAATCAGCGTATTATCCTCACTCACAGAAGCCACAAACGCCCCATCCCCACTATACGCCACCCCCCGAATCGCCCCAGAGTTACCTCTGAGAGTCGTTAATTCCGTACCGTCAGAGTTCCACAACTTCACCGTATTATCTACACTACCAGAAGCAATAATCTTACCGTCCGGGCTAAATGCCACCCCCCAAACCGCCGCCGCGTGACCTTCAAGAGTTCTCACTAACTTACCATCCACAGTCCAAATCTTAACAGTATTGTCCCCACTGCCCGAAACAAGAAATTTACCGTCAGGGCTAAACGCCACCCTCCACACCGCAGCAGTATGACCTCGAAAAGTTCGTAGGGGCAGTGCCCCCGTGCCTGCCCCGTCAAGCTTCCACAACTTAACAGTACCATCGCCCCCAGCCGAGGCAATTAGCTGACCGTCCGGGCTAAATACCACCTGCCAAACAGGAGCATAATGTCCTGTCATAGTATGCAATAAAGTACCATTGGGCCGCCAAAGTTTAATCGTATTATCTTGACTGCTAGAAGCAAGAATTTGACCGTCAGGACTGAAAGCCAATCCAAAAACCGTAGCGTTATGACCTACCAAAGTTGCGATCGCATTTCCGTTTCGAGTCCAGATATTCACCTGATTATCGTTTGTGCCAGAAGCAATTAACTTGCCATCGCGACTCAGTGCAACAGCATAAATCGCAGTATTTTGTCCAGTGAAAGTCCTCAACAATTTGCCTTGCCGACTCCAAAGTTTAGTCGTGCCATCCTCGCTGCCTGTGGCAATTGTAGAACTATCCGCACTCAGTGCGATCGCCCAAATCCCAGCTTTATGTGCACTAATAATCGTCCGCAAAGGGTTGTGACTCTGCCACAGCCTCACCGTATTTTCTGCACCCGCCGAAGCAATAAAACTGCCGTCAGGACTCCAAGCCATCCCCCAAATCCCAGCAGTGTGACCTCTAAAAGTCGTCAGTTCTGTTCCGTCGTCAACATTCCATAGTTTTACAGTCCCATCCCGACTTGCCGTAGCGATGGTCTGACCGTCTGGACTGAAAACAACTCCAGATATTACAGCAGAATGACCTTCAAGCGTTCGTAGGGGCAGTGCCCCCGTGCCCGCCCCATTAACTGTCCAGAGTTTCACCGTTTTGTCTCCACTTCCGGTAGCAACAATCTGACCGTCAGGACTAAACGCCACTGCGGATACCACAGAAGTATGACCCCGGAGAGTTCGTAGGGGCAGTGCCCCCGTGCCTGCCCCGTTTTTGTTCCAGAGTTTCACCGTTTTGTCTCCACTTGCGGTAGCAACAGTCTTACCGTCTGGACTAAAAGCCACTGAGGGTATCCCAGCAGTATGACCCTGGAGAGTTCGTAGGGGCAGTGCCCCCGTGCCTGCCCCGTTTTTGTTCCAGAGTTTCACCGTTTTGTCCATGCTGGCAGAGGCAATTGTTTGACCGTCGGGACTGAATGCCACTGTCCAGATACTAGCACTATGACCCTGAAAAGTTCGTAGGGGCAGTGCCCCCGTGCCTGCCCTATCCAGTTTCCAAAGTTTTACAGTCCCATCATCACTTCCAGAAGCAATAAACTGACCGTCCGGGCTAAATTTGACCGATCGCACGATCGCCTGATGACCTTTTAGCGTTGCTATTTCCGTTCCGTCCCGCCGCCACAGTTTGATAGTTTTATCCACACTTGCTGAGGCAATAAACTCACTGTCAGGACTAATATCAACTCCGAGAACAGCCGCTTTATGCCCCGATAAACGGTTGTATTCATCTGCTTCGTAAACAGCTTGCCTCAGTACATTGTCAACTCGACCAGCGGTATCGACACCTACCCCACCTAGTTTTTGCACTTTTCGTTTTGCTTTAATCGCTTCTATCAGCGCATCCAACTTGCGATTAGAAGCAAACAGTGCGTCAGAAGAAGATGTCAGTGCTTGAATTTCGCTCACCCGCGCTTGCCGTTCGCTTGCTGTGGCTTTGCGATATTGAAAAAACGTTGCTATTCCCAACCCGCAGGCCAGCAGTAATGCCATACTGACTGCAAATAATAAGATTCTTTGTTGTTTGGCTGCTGTGGTTTCTTGAATTAATCTTTTTTGTTTTTCGGCTAGTCTTGCTTCAATTTCTTGAGTGCGTTCTGCTTCTAATGCTTGTTGTACTTCGCGCCGATCTATTTCTTCAGAAGCGGCTAAAAATTGATAGTCTAAATCGCTCAAACTTTTAAGGTGCGCCCAACTTTGAGCATCTTTCAAAGCTTGTCCCCGCAACAGCCGCGATAAATCTTGCTGCTTGGAAGTCACCCACGCATCAAAGGTTTGAGAATAAGGCCGCAGTTGTCCTAATTGTTTTTCTACCCATTTTAGGTTAAAAACTTGTTCGTAAATGCGGTTTTTTACTTTCAGTAAACTTTGCTCTTTCACCACCAACCCAGAGAGGATGAGTTCTATTTGTTCTGGGCTGTCATCGGTTGAGATCCCCCCTATCCCCGTTAATAAGCAGGGTTCTGAGTCATCGGTTGAGATCCCCCCTGCCCCCCTTCTTAAGGGGGGTTCGGATTGTCCCCCCCCTTGATAAGGGGGGGTTAGGGGGGGTTCGGATTGTAAGATTTGCTGGTAAATTCCGAGCAATCTACCGGCCTTTTGTTCGTTGCGAAGGATGCGATCGCGGATAGTTTTTAAATGCTCTGGTTCGTCGCAGGCTTGCCAATGGTCGATGATGCGCGATCGCACTAAATTTTCTACCCAAAATGCCTCCGTGCCGGGAGGAATAGTTAAAAGTTTTATATCAATTTGTTGACTAATATTTACTACTATGTTACAAAGCTTTTGCGTGAGAAAAGGTTGCCCGCCAGTCCAATTTAAGATTTCTTTTAAGACCAGATCGGCATTGTTTACGCTTGCTTCTAATCCCACCAATAAAGGCTGCGCTTCCTCAAAGGTAAATCCTGGCAAATCAATTGCCGTTCCAATATTAAATGGAGTCCGATTTTTGTCAGCGATTAAGTCGCTAGGGGTAGCGACTCCAAAAATGGCAAAGGTAAGGCGATTATACTCTGGATTAATGGCGCGTTGGTTGTAGCAAAACCGAATTAAGGCAAAAAAGTCATCAACGGGAAAATCTAAGCCTAAAATACTATCAATTTCATCAACAAATATAAAAATTTTATCTTGGGGGAATTGGACGAGCAGAATATTTTCTATAAAATGACTTAATCTTTGCAGTAGGGAAACTTCTTCTTCATCTCGCCACCAAGTTTTTAAGTTGATTTTCCCTAAAAGATTGAAGCCGCGCCACAGTTCGGCGGCGACTCCTTTATACCACTGCAATGGGGTAATATTTTCGCTACCGGTACGAGTTAAATCGAGGGTAGTGCATTGATAGCCTTGTGATTTGAGTCGGTGTAGGGTACGGACTAATAGGGAAGATTTTCCCATTTGTCGCGAGTTGAGGACATAACAAAAATCACCAGTTTTTAAGGCTTCATATAGTTGCAAATCTGCTTTTCGGCTCACATAGGTAGAGGCGTTTTTGGCAAGACTTCCGCCGACTTGATATTCGAGTTTACTCATCTTTAAGCACCAGAGCGCAGCCGTTGTCTAAATTCCTTAGCTGCTATTAGCGAATTGGGATATCGAATGTATTCTGCCAGCAATTCTATATCCAGATTAGGGAGAACCGCGCTGCGAGCAATTGGTTCATAACCGCAGGTTTGGACAAATTTAACAGGGATTTCTTCTCGCAGGTAGTAGAGGCTGAATCGGTTATTTTGCCAGAACCAAACTTCTTTAACATTCAGCCTTCTGTAAATTTCCAATTTGTTAATCCCACCGCTGGTAACAATTACCTCAATTGCCAGGTCTGGAAATTCTTTGTCTGTGCCAATGCAGTAAGCTTCATCGGGTTCGGTACCGCCGCTTTTCTCCTCTCGTCGCAGGGTTGTAGAGCCGAAAGGAAAATAGTTGATGTCTGCTTCTAGGAAGTAAATTTCTAGGAGATTCCCAATGCGAGTTTTTCTGTTTTCATGGCGGCGGGACGGTGAAATAATTTCTAAGGCTCCATCTAAATACGTGACTCGATATGCCGAAGTATCGCCATTTCTGGCGAGCAAGGCTTCATATTGCTCCCAGTTAACGCGATCGGTAATGTAGCGGCATTCAGGATCTTGGCGTTGGAGCGCTTGTTGGTCAAGTAGCGTTTTGAGATCGCTTGTAAACATTAGTATTATCTCCTTTAGGTTGTCTTTATTCTAATTTAGTGAATTCGATCGCACAAATGTCTATCTTCCTCCTTCACATCGGCATTTGTTCGCAGATAATCCCGCACGCGATCGCACGCATAACCCAGTTCATCGAGTTTGAGAATGCGCTCCACATCCCATAAAATGACTGTGCGATCGTCCCCGGCGGAGGCAATCTGTTTACCATCGGGACTAAACGCCACCCCCCAAATGTTCCCTTCATGTCCGATTAGCGTCGTTATTTCTGTCCCGTCTGTTTTCCAGAGTTTGAGTGCGCCAGTTGAGCCACCCCCCACCAGCATTTGACCGTCAGGACTGAAATCAACCGCCATGAGGCCTCTAGTATTTCCCTTGAGGGTTTTGAGCAACGTACCATCGATCGTCCAGAGTTTAATCGTGTCATCCCTGCTGGCAGTTGCCAAAGTGCGACCGTCAGGACTGATGGCAACTTCCCAAACAGGGCTGCGATGACCCTTTAGGGTCTTGGAAAACCTACCGTCAAGACTCCACAACCGAGCCGTGCTGTCGCTACTGGCTGAAAGCAGCCTCTGTCCGTCAGGGGTAAAGTCCACATCGTAAACCCTAGCTTGATGCCCTGTGAAAGTTCGTAGGGGCGGTGCCCCCGTACCCGCCCTCCCGTCCTTTTTCCACAGTTTCACGGTTTTATCGTTGCTAGCAGAAGCAATTAGCTGACCATCTGGACTTGGGGAGATATCCCAAACACCAGCTTCATGACCTGTTATGGTTTTCAGTAGCGTCCCGTCGAACTGCCAGAATTTAATTGTTTTATCTTCACTAGCGGTAGCAAGGAAAGGTGCGATCGCAGGATTGGTGCTGGCACCAGAGAGGAAAGCAACCGAGTGAACGGCAGTCTCGTTTCCGGCAAAAGACTTCAGCAACGTGCCGTCTCGGGCCCACAGTTTGAAACTGCCATCGGAAGAGGCGGAAGCTAGCATCTGACCTTCGGGGGAGAAATCCACATCCCAAATCGTGCCGCCATGTCCGTAAAGGACTTTCGAGAAGGGGTTTGTCGGATTCCAGAGTCGAGCGGTATTGTCGTCGCTAGCAGAGACAACCATTTGACTGTTGGGAATAAAAGCAAGCCCGCGAATTCCAGATTGATGCCCTTTAAGGACTTTCAAAAGTGTCCCGTCCGGCTTCCAGAGGTTGATGGTTTGGTCGGCGCTAGCGGAAGCAATCACATCACCTGCTGTACTGACAGCGACTTCAAACACTTCCGCACTGTGACCGCTAAGAGTTCGCAGCAGGGTTCCGTCGGGTTGCCAGAGTTTGACAGTGTTGTCAGCGCTGGCAGAGATAATGGCGGGACGTTTTGCACCGCTATTGTCTGCAAGTAAAGCGAAATCAACGTCCCAAACGCTTGCGCTGTGACCTTCCAGGGTTCTCACGAGTTCGCCATCTAGAGTCCAGACCTTGACCGTATTATCTGTGCTGCTAGAGGCTAGCAGGTTTCCATCCGGGCTAAAGGCAACACCCCAAACCGAACCTTGATGTCCGCTCAGGGTTTTGAGCGGTTTGCCATCAATGCTCCACAGGCGAATGGTGCTGTCTTCACTGGCGGAGGCGATGCGCTGACCGTCTGGACTCACGGCGATCGCCCAGATCGCAGCCTTGTGTCCCTGAAAGGTTTTGAGCAGTTTGCCTTCCCGACTCCACAGATAAATATTGCCGTCCACGCTGGATGTTACCAGGCGCTGGCTGTCGGGACTAAAACAAAGGGCGTAGACGCTGCTGATCGTGTGTTGCAGAGTATGCAGCAAGGTGCCATCCCGTTGCCAGATCTTGGCTGTTTGGTCGCCGCCTCCGGTGGCGATGAGTTGACCGTCTGGGCTGACATCAACTGCCAGAACCGGGCTGGAATGCCCCAACAGGCGATTGAATTCTGCCGTTCCATAGATGGCTTGTTGCAGCACTTGTTGAACTTGAGATGGCAACAGGGGGCTGGAATTAACTAGGCTGTCGATCCTGCGTCTGGCTTTGATAGCAGTCACGAGGGCATCTAATCGCTGTTGGGAGGCGAATTGCCCTGCAGATGAGGAGGTGAGGGCTTGAACTTCGCTCTGTGCGGCGCGGTGATATTGCCAGAGGGCGATGAAGGCAAAGGCGATCGCAACTATCAGTGCTCCACTGAGCGCTCCAATAAACCTCCGCTGTCGCTTTGCCGTCTCTCGCTCTAAAACTAACCGCTTGCGTTCTTCTGTGAGTCTGGCTTCAACTTCTCTGAGCCTCGCTGCTTCCAGCGCTTGCTGCACTTCCAGCCTGTCTAATTCTTGAGAAGCGGCTAAGAAGTGATAATCCAAATCGCTCAAACTTTTTCCCTGGGCCCAGTAGGAAGCGTCTTTTAGCGATTGTCCGCGCAACAATCGCGATTCATCGGTTTGTTTTGAAGCGATCCAAGCGTTGAAAGCTTGGGAATAAGGACGCAGTTGCTCTAACTGTTTTTCTACCCATTCCAGGTTAAAGACTTCTTGATAAATCGGGTTTCTTACCTTCAAAAAACCTTGTTTTTTTACTACCAAACCCGATAGCAGCAGTTCGATATGCTCTCGACTATCATCCGCTTCAATTTCACCATATTGTAAGAGGTTTTGATAGATACCTAAGCTACGTGCAGTGCGTTGCTCGTTGCGAATGAGGCGCTCCCGAATTGTCTTGAAATGCTCAGGCTCATCTTGCGATTCCCATTTATTGATGATGTTTTCTCTCACCAATGATTCCACAAAAAAATTCTCTGTTCCCGGTGGTATTTTTAAATCGCCGCTGTGGGATGCGCCAGCTATTCTTACCACTAATTCACATATTTTTTGTGTTAAAAAGGGCTGTCCTCCAGTCCAATATAAGATTTCTTTGAGAACTGCCTGCAGATTGGCTATGACCTTTTCTAACCCTTTCGCTAATGGTTGCGCTTCTTCTAAGCTAAATCCTGACAAATCGATCGATTGTCCGATATTAAAAGGTGTCCGATTTTTATCGGCGATTAAATCGCTGGGTGTAGCTACTCCGAAAATTACGAAGGTAATCCGGTTGTATTCTGGATTAAGGGCTCGTTGGTTGTAACAATAACGAATCAAGGCGAAAAAGTCATCAACGGGAAAATCTAAGCTTAAAATACTATCAATCTCATCGACAAATATAAAAATTCGCTCTTGAGGAAATTTTACTAATAAAATCTCTTCAATAAATTGACTCAATCTTTGCAGGAGAGAAACTTCTTCTTGTTCTTGCCACCAAGTTTTTAAATTGACTTTTCCTACAAGATGGAAGCCACGCCATAAATCCCCAACAATTCCTTTATACCACTGTAAGGGAGTAATGTTTTCGCTGCCGATGCGGGTCATGTCGATCGTGCTGCATTGAAATCCTTCGGCTTGCAGTCGGTGCAGGGTGCGAACGAGAAGGGAAGATTTGCCCATTTGCCTAGAATTGAGAACGTAGCAAAACTCGCCTCGTTTTAAGGCTTGATAAAGTTCGATATCTGCTTGTCGTTCGACATAGGTAGGCGCATCAGTTGTGAGACTGCCACCAATTTGATAAGAGTAATCTTTCATAATTGATAGTTAATTTTTTCGGATAATTTAGCGATCGCCCACTGCATCGCACAGATGCCTATCCTCCTCCTTGACTTCGGCATTAGTTCGCAAATAATCCCGCACCCAGTCGCAACCATACTGGAGAAAATCGAGCTGGAAAATTCGCTCTAAATTCCACACAATTGCTGTGGTATCCTGACTTGCTGAGGCGATGAACTTTCCATCAGGGCTAAAGGTAACTCCGAACACCCCATCGCTATGTCCTTTTAAGGTTTCAAGCTCTTGACCATCGTACCTCCAAAGTTTGACAGTGCCGTCAAAACTTGCTGAGGCGAGAGTCTTGCCATCGGGGCTAAATGCCACTGAGAATACCCCATTTTTGTGTCCCTTTAAGGCTCGAATTTCTGTACCATCCAACCGCCAAAGTCTTACCATGCTATCCATACCTGCTGAAGCCAGAGTCTTGCCGTCAGGGCTAAATGCCACTCCAGCTACCTGACGGCGATGGCTTGTTAAAGTGTGTAGAAGCTTGTAGCTGCGCTTTCCAGAGGCGATCGCATTATCCCACTGCCAAAGTTTGACTGTGCCGTCCACACTACCAGAGGCAATCAGCTTTCCATCGGGGCTAAATGCCACTCCGTTAATGTAATCGGTATGTCCTTTGAGAGTTGCCAATTGGGTGCCGTCAATCCTCCAAACTTTAACCGTTTTGTCCTCACCCGCCGAGGCGAGTGACTGTCCATCTGGATGAAAATCAACCGCGAAAACTCTACCTTGATGTCCAGTAAAAGTCTTGATTAAGGTTCCATCTAGTCGCCACAATCGAACAGTGCTGTCATAACCGCCTGTAGCAATCGTGTCTCCCTTTGGGCTGAAATCAACTCCGAAAACTTTATCAGCTTGTTTGGGGAAAGTGCGAATTAAACTACCATCAAGTCGCCAAAGTTTAACGGTATTATCACGACTGGCGGTGGCAATTGTCTTTCCATCAGGACTAAATTTTATGGTGTAAATCGATGCTTGATGTCCGTTAAGAGTCTTGAGCAAACTATCATCAAGCTTCCATAGCATAATCGGGCCATCCCAACTGGATGAGGCAAAGATTTGCCCGTCAGGACTCCAAGCCAATCCAGAGACGACATCCTTAGCGACTGACAGGGTTTTTACCAGAGTTCCATCAAGCTGCCACAGTTTGACTGTTCTGTCTAGACTTGCCGAGGCAAGCAAACCACCTTGAGGGTTAAAAGCGATTTTGGTCACGGCGTCGCTGTGTCCAGTTAGAGTTTTGACTAAAGTTCCGTCAAGCTTCCAAAGTTTGACTGTTTTATCCGCACTCGCCGAGGCAATGAGATATTCTGAAGGGCTGTTGGCGTAGCCTGCGCTTGGCGCATAGGCAACATTCATAACTCTATCCGTATGTCCGGTGAGGGTTCTGATCAGTTTACCGTCTGCATTCCAGAGTTTGATGGTTCGATCTTTAGAAGCAGATGCAATAGTTTGACTGTCCGGGCTAAAGGCAACGCTGTTCACTTCATCTGTATGTCCGGTGAGAGTTCTCAGCAGTTTACCGTCTGTACTCCAGAGTTTAACTGTTTTATCTTTAGAAGCGGAAGCAATAATCTGATTGTTCGGAGCGATCGCGACTTGTGAAATATTATCGGTATGTCCTTTTAAGGTCTGCCATAAGGTATAATTCGGCTTGACCTTGGTTGATTTTGTACTGTTTTTACGCCAAAGTTTAACTGTTTTATCCGCCGAACCCGAAGCAATTAAATCCCCTCTGGGGTTAAATACGACTCCCCAAACTGCATTGTTGTGCCCTTGAAGCGTTCCTAGTCTTGTACCGTCTTTTTCCCAAAGATCGATCGTTTTATCGGCAGAAGCTGAGGCTATGAGTTCCCCATCAGGACTGAATGTTACATCATTAACCACATTGTTATGCCCCGATAAATGATTATAGTCAACTGATCCATAAACAGCTTGATGGAGGGCTTCTTTAACTGAGCGTTCGAGTTCGGGGTCTACGCCACCTAACTTTTGCAGTTGTCGCTTTCCTCTGATTGCCTCTATGAATGCGTCTAATTTTTGATTTGAGGCGAATAAGGCTTCGGAAGATTTGGCGATCGCTTTGATCTCGCTGACAGCAGTTTGCCGATACTGAAAATACACCGCTAGCCCCAATGCACAGGCGATAATTAATGCTATAGTTACTACAAAAAGCAAAAATCTTTGCCGCCTAGAACTTTTTTTCTCTACAGCTAATCTTTTTTGTTCTTCTGTTAGTCTGGCTTGAATTTCTTTAGCCCGTTCTGCTTCCAATCCTACCTGCATTTCTCTGCGGTCTAATTCTTCAGAAGCGCCTAAAAACTGATAATCTAAGTCACTCAAACTTTTACCCTGGGCCCAAGATTGAGCATTTTTCAATGCCTCTCCCCGCAACAGTCGGGATTTATCGGTCTGCTTGGACGTTATCCAAGCATCAAAGGCTTGAGAGTATGGACGCAAGGAAGCGAGATTTTTTTCTACCCATGTTTTGTTAAATACTTCTTGATAAATCTGGTTTCTTACCTGTAAAAACCCCTGAGATTTTACTACCAAACCAGACAGCAATAGTTCTACCTGTTCTCGCGAGTCATCCGTGGGTACTTCCACTCCTTGTAAGATTTTTTGATAGATGCCTAGTAGTCTGCCAGCACGTTGCTCGTTTCTCAGGATGCGATCGCGGATCGTCTTTAAATGCTCTGGTTCATCTTGAGATTCCCAATTCTGGATGATGTACGATCGCACGACAGATTCCACAAAAAATCCTTCAGTTCCCGGTGGAATTATCAGCACGTCACTGTGAGATTCTCGCGTCGCTCTTACTATCAATTGACACAGCTTTTGGCTCAGAAATGGTTGCCCAGAAGTCCAAGCTAATATTGATTTGATAATTGCCTCGGCATTACTAACTACACTCTCTAACCCTTGAGTTAAAGGAGAGGCTTCTTCCCAGGAAAAACCCTGCAAATCTACTGCTTGTCCTATATTAAAAGGTGTCCGATTTTTATCGACGATTAAATCGCTGGGCGCAGCTACTCCAAAAATCGCGAAGGTAATCCGGTTGTATTCTGGATTAATGGCTCGTTGATTGTAACAATAACGAATCAAGGCGAAAAAGTCATCGACGGGAAATTCTAAGCTTAAAATACTATCAATCTCATCGACAAATATAATAATTCGATTTTCGGGAAATTGGGCTAATAAAATCTCTTCAATAAATTGACTCAATCTTTGCAGGAGAGAAACTTCTTCTTGTTCTTTCCACCAAGTTTTTAAGTTAAGTTGCCCTAAAAGATGGAAGCCGCGCCATAAATCCCCAACGATTCCTTTGTACCACTGTAAGGGAGTAATGTTTTCACTGCCGATGCGGGTCATGTCGATGGTGCTGCATTGAAATCCTTCAGCTTGCAATCGGTGCAAGGTGCGAACAAGAAGGGAAGATTTGCCCATTTGTCGCGAATTGAGAATGTAGCAAAACTCGCCTCGTTTTAAGGCTTGATAAAGTTCGATATCGGCTTGGCGTTCGACATAGGTAGGCGCATCAGTTGTGAGACTGCCACCAATGTGGTAAGAGTAATCTTTCATAATTGATAGTTAATTGTTTCGGAGAATGTCACGATCGCCCACGGCATCGCACAAATGTCTATCCTCCTCCTTCACATCGGCATTTGTTCGCAAATAATCCCGCACCCAATTGCAACCAAAAGCCAGTGGATCTGTATTGAGAATTCGCTTCACATCCCACAAAATCGCCGTTTGGTCATGGCTGGCGGAGACAAGGAAAGTGCCGTCGGGACTAAAGGAAACTTTTGTCACCAAACCTCTATGTCCCGTGAGCGTCCTCAGCAAGATGCCATTTTTATTCCAGAGTTTCACCGTGTTATCTAGACTTGCCGTAGCGACGATTTCACCATCCGGGCTAAAGGAAACTCCCTGCACTCCCTGTGCGTGACCTTTAAGCGTTCGCAAAAGCTGTGAAGAGTGAGGAACTGAGGTGTCAATAAGAGTCGATGAGATATCTAATTTCCAGAGTTTGGCGGTGCCATCTGTACTGGCTGAGGCTAGAGTCTTGCCATCGGGACTGAAACTGACCCCCATAGTCATAGCCTGATGGGCATCAATCGCCTGCAACAAAGTGCCATCGGGCTTCCAGATAGCGAGAGTACCGCTGCTACCGACGGCGGCTAAAGCTTTTCCATCAGGGCTAAAGGCCACACTCCAGAAGGCGTTGCCATCTAGCTTCAGAGTTCGCACTAACACGCCGTCTGGCTGCCAGAGTTTCACCGTGCCGTCTGAGCTTGCGGAGGCAATAATTTTACCGTCCGGACTCCAAGTAATTCCGTAAACTACACCTTTGTGGGCGTTGATTTCTCTCAGAAATCTGCCATCCTTGTGCCAGAGTTTAACTGTTTTTTCGCCCCCCACTGCAATGAGTTTACCGTCAGGACTGAATGCCACATCCCAAAGCCCCCCTGTACCCTCCTTAAGCGTCCGTAGGGGCAGTGCCCCCGTGCCTGCCCCATCGACGCGCCAAAGTTTCACCGTGCCGTCTGTACTGGCAGTGGCGACGATTTTACCGTCAGGAGCGAAAGCAGCTCTATAAACAGCAGCGTCGTGACCTAGCAGGGGCAAGAAAAAAATGTTTTTCGGCTGCCAAAGTTTGACAGCATTTCCTATACCCAGGGAAGCAATTGATTTGCCGTCAGGACTGAAATCGATATTCCATACGGCACTGCGATGTCCTGCAAAAGTTCTGATATCTTTGCCGTCTTTGCTCCAAAATTTGATTGTGCGATCGCCGCTGGCTGTGGCGAAAATCTCACCGTCAGGACTGAAATCTAGACTCTCAACGCCAGATGCGTGACCTTTAAGGGTTTGCAGGGGCTGTAACTCTTCGTCTGACGGGGCATGGGAGGGCCAAAGTTTAACAGTCTTATCCATGCTCGCAGAGGCAAATATCTTGCCGTCAGGACTGAACTTGACCTCCCAAATGGCAGCGCTGTGTGCTTGAAACGTTCGCAGTAACTTTACCGAGGCCCAGAATGGGCCGTCTTTTTTCCACAATCGGATCGTACCCTCCGCACTTGCGCTAACGAGCATTTCCCCGTCGGGGCTAAAGCTCAGGCTCCGAACTGCATCGGTGCGATCGAGAATGGTTAATAAATTGCCGTTTTTGTCCCAGAGTTTAACGGTGTTATTCTCACCGGATGCAGCTAAAATCTCGCCATCTGGACTGAACGCCACACCGTTAAACTCCTTACTGTGTCCCTCAAGGGTGTGTAGGAGTTTGGGACCCGGCCAAGACGTTCCCTTTTGCTGCCAAACTTTAACTGTGCCCTCTCCACTGGCGCAAGCGAGGAGTTTGCTGTCGGGGCTAAAAGCCATCCTCCACACTATACCGTTGTGGGGAAGAGTCGCAATCAGGGTGCCATCTCGCTGCCAGAGTTTGACCTCGTTATCTGTACTTGCAGAGGCAATTGTCTGAGCGTCGGGACTGATTGCTAATCTATACAGTGTCGCCTGATGTCCTGATAAGCGGTTGAACTCGGAAGCTCCATAAACTGCCTGCTCTAGTAATAATTGCACGCGCTTTTCTAGTTCGGGATTTGCTTTACCCAGTTGTTGCAGTTTGCGCTTGGCTTTGATGGCGGCGATGAGGGCGTCTAATTTTTGCTCTAAGGTGAAGAGGGCGGAGGAGGAGGTGGCGATCGCTTCGATTTCGCTCAATGTAGCTCGACGATATTGCCAAAAAGCTGCTGTTCCGAGAAACAGGGCGATCGCTAATGCTAAAGAGAGTGCAGCAATAAACCACTTTTGCCGTCTGGCATTTTTTTCGACTTCTTTTAACCTTTCTGCTTCTAAGGTCAGTTGCATTTCTTGCTTGTCGAGTTCGGCGCTAGCTGCTAAAAATTGATAGTCTAAATCGCTCAAACTTTTTCCCTGCATCCAGAGTTGAGCATCTTTTAAGGCTTGTCCCCTCAAAAGGCGCGAATCATCTGTTTGTTTGGCAGCGCTCCAAGCATCGAAAGATTGGGAGTAAGGACGCAGTTGCCCTAATTGTTTCTCTACCCATTCTATATTAAATACTTCTTGATAAATTCTGTTTTTTACCTGCAAATAGCCTGCAGTTTTTACCACTAAACCCGATAGCAATAGTTCGATTTGTTCTCGGCTGTCATCGGTTGGGACGGGCGGGCACGGGGGCACCGCCCCTACACTTTGCAAGATTTGCTGGTAAATGCCTAGCAATCTTCCGGCGCGTTGTTCGTCACGTAGGAGGCGATCGCCTATGGTTTTTAAATGCTCCGGTTCGTCCTGCGATTCCCATTTATCGATGATTTGCGATCGTACCAAACTATCCATCCAAAATGCCTCTGTTCCAGGGGGAATATTTACTAATCCTCCCGCCGTTTCTAGGCTGGATCTATACGCCAAATAGCAAATTTTATGGGTGAGAAATGGCTGTCCTGAAGTCCAAGCTAATATTTGTTTGAGAACGGCATCAGGATTACTGACGGCACTCTCTAATCCCTTAACTAATAGTTGGGCTTCATGCCATTCAAAACCCCGCAAATCTATAGCACGACCGATATTAAAAGGAGTTCGCTTTTTGTCAGCAATTAAATCGCTTGGCGTGGCTACTCCAAAAATTGCAAAAGTAATGCGGTTATACTCTGGATTAATCGCTCGCTGATTGTAGCAAAACCGAATTAAGGCAAAAAAATCATCGACAGCGAAATCCAAACTGAGAATGCTATCGATTTCATCGATGAATATAAATATCCGCTCGTGAGGAAAATTGACCAGCACGATATCTTCAATAAAATGACTCAATCTTTGCGAAAATGAAACCTCTTCTTCGTCGCGCCACCAAGTTTTTAAATTAACTTTTCCTAACAAATTGAAGCTGCGCCACAAATCCCCAACAATTCCTTTATACCACTGTAAGGGAGTGATATTTTCGCTACCGATGCGGGTCATGTCGATCGTGCTGCATTGAAATCCTTCTGCTTGCAATCGGTGCAGGGTACGGACTAAGAGAGAAGATTTGCCCATTTGTCGCGAGTTGAGGATGTAACAAAATTCCCCAGCTTTTAAGGCTTCATAAAGTTCGGAATCTGCTTGCCGCACTACGTATGTAGGCGCATCACTGGCGAGACTGCCACCAATTTGGTATGTTACCTGGGTCATGCGGTTTATGGGTGGGTTTAAAGCTGAGTATGTAGGGAATTTATTTAGAGGTAAGGATGTGGTGCTGGAGCTGTATTATAATATAAGTTATGATAAATTATGCTAAATTATGGTTGATTTATCCCTTTTTTTAGTGCGCGTAGGCGGACTTTATTTGTATAGCAGCGATTTCTAAGCGCCAGAAAACGTCGAGTTTTCAAGGGGGATATTGGATTACGCAAAGAAACTGTAAAGCCTGCTCTAAATAAAGTTGTGCGAACCAAAATAGAGGCGGTACAACTCACAGCTTAGCGTACAGCGGTTGTTATCGATATGAATCAGCCCTATACTAAATAATTTAGAAGCCACTATCGGATCTAATTCCACTCCGTGTTCCGATTTTACTACTTGTTTAAGTGCAACCGCCAGTTCGGGATACTCTTGCAATGTTGCCCAAAAACTCCGCAAGTAATCTTTATAAATTCCCGCTATTGTCGGAGCTTCTTGTAGTAGCTGATCTAGCGTTACACTGTTGTGACAGAGGTGGTAAAAAGCGAGCCGCACCAGATAAGGATGTCCCCCCACCATTGCCATCAGTCGATCGGCATCGGAACCCTCTGTCCAATCCAGTCCGTGACGCTGGGCTAAAGCAAGTATCTGCTCTTCTGTAAAATAGGGTAATTGCAGCGGTAAACCGACATTAAAAGGCGATTCAGTGAGCTTTAAAGGAATATAAATTTCTGTGGAGTGAAGAACGATTAATCGCAGTTTTCCCAAAGTTTCAATCCGCTTTGCTTCTTCATGCCAGCTTCGCAGCAGCGGCAAAAATTCTCGGGCAATTTTTGGATGTTCAAAAATTATATTTACTTCATTTAACGCTAACACAATAGGGGTACTTATTTGTGCTAATATATATTGTTGTAAATAGATGGTGCAGCTTACTTTGCTACCCATGTCTTCATCCCAATAATCCTCTAATAGAGGTGGTAATTCTAGGTTACGGCTGATGTTGGCACAAAACCAGCGTAAAAATTTATCGATATTGGCTAAGACAGCTTCCTCGGCTTGCTGAAAATCTAAACTTACAGTTCGATAGTCAAGAGAAGTCGCGCGATCTAAAATCCGTAGCAAAAGGGAACTTTTTCCCATCTTCCTGGGAGCTTTAATCCGCAGCACACTTCCTGGTTTGGTAATCTCTCGATAGGCGAGTTCTTCAATTAGCGGGTGAGGGATATAAAATGGCGAACCGAGGGGCACGGGAGAGCCGGGAAATTCTAAAGGTGTTGCGAGGCATTGGCTGCGGGTGAAGGATTCAATTAATTCTCGTTCCTCTGCAGTCAGGGAACGTGATTCTACACAAGAGCGAAAATTTGATTTGCTAATAGATGTCTGCAAGATTTGAGAGAGAGATTGCCACAAGGATGAGGCGATGTTTCTCAGGTAATGCTCTCCGTAATGAGAGGCAGATGCGATACTTGTATAAGTCTTTCCTTCCCAAACTTGGCGGAGTATGATTTCTTGTACTGGATATAAATCTTTTTGTAATCGCACACGAGTTAGCTGTAGTACCTCATCTATCGTCATAACTGGCAATAACCATATAAGTGTATCGTTGATATTATCACTTATGATGGAGTGTAAAGCTCAGAGCGATCGCCGATTGGATTGCGACACGATCCTGTCGCGACATTTCTCAGGGGGTAATTGGTCACATCGGTTAATTCTCCCCCGAAGAGTATCACCATCAATAAAAAATTCCCTCGCGGGGTGGGGGCGGGTGTCTTTAACCTGTCTGCACTCTTCAAGAGCACAAGAGTGAACCCACCTCTACAGCCTTTGGAGAATGGTTATCTTCGTTAAGTGAAATCCCTGATATGCGTTAAATCTGGTAATTTCCCCGTTGTCTGACGGATCGCTGAGTGCTATAACCTAATTTCAATGGGCGCTGGCGCTCCTACTGGAAAGGAATCTGCGCTCAGTTTTTCTTTATCGTTGGCCAAAATGTCATGCCGGTGTCACAGTTGATAGTGAAGGCAGGATTAAAAATGTGACAGTTGACTTTGCTAAAGCTGAGTCGATTGATGTTAATTTAATTACAAGTAGTTTCAGATCGCTGCATTTACTCATCACAAGTGTTAAGTACCAAAGTCTAATTATTATTTGTGTACCAGCACTTTTTTAAAATTCTCCTGTAACCCCCTCTAAAAAATATTAGCAAATAACAGAGTTAATTTGATGCAAATGGTTCATAAAATGTTTTCAAATTACTTTATTCCTCACGGTCATTGCTACTTGTGGAAGCCCGGATTAGTGGGGCTACATGTTTTGTCCGATGGTTTGATAGCCGTCGCTTATTTTTTGATACCGATAACGCTGATTTATATTGTTAAAAAGCGGCAAGACGTGCCGTTTGACTGGGTTTTCATGCTGTTTGGCTCTTTTATTGTCTGCTGCGGGATTACCCATATTATGGAAATATGGACGCTGTGGCATCCTAATTATTGGTTCTCGGGTTTTCTTAAAGCGATTACGGCGTTGATTTCGCTATCTACAGCAGCAGTGCTGGTGGAACTAATCCCAAAAATTTTGGCTATTCCCAGTCCAGCTCAATTGGCGGTGGCAAATGTAGCTTTACAAAATGAGATTGGCGATCGCAAACAAGCTCAGGAAGCACTCTCAGAATTAATGCTGGAATTGGAAAAACGGGTTCTGGAGAGGACGCTGGCTTTAGAATCAACCAATGAACTTTTGTTACAAGAAAATCGCGATCGCTCTTTGGCGGAAAATTCATTGCGGCACTCTGAAGCTAAACTGCGAGAGCAAACTCAGCATTTAGAGAACGCTCTGCAACAACTTAAAGGCGCTCAAGCTCAACTCGTGCAAACTGAAAAAATGTCCTCTTTGGGGCAAATGGTAGCTGGGGTGGCCCACGAGATAAATAACCCTGTTAACTTCATTTATGGCAATCTGATTCCGGCTGAGGAATACATTAAAGATATTTTGGCATTGATTAAGGCTTATCAAGTTTATTACCCCACTCCTGCGCCGGAAATTGCAGACAAGATTCACACTATCGAACTCGATTTTATTTTAAAAGACTTGCAAAAACTTTTTGGTTCAATCAAAATTGGAGCAGAGCGGATTAGGGAGATTGTTAAATCTTTACGAACTTTCTCCCGGTTAGACGAAGCCGACATGAAAAAGGTAAATATTCATGAAGGACTAGATAGCACTTTAATGATTTTGCAGCACCGCTTGAAAGAACAACCAAACCGTCCGCCGATTCAAGTGATTAAAGAGTATGGAGATTTGCCAGAATTAGAATGCTACGCTGGGCAGCTTAACCAAGTATTTATGAATATTTGTTCTAATGCTATTGATGCTTTAGAACAGATGTCACAGCAGGGAGATTTGACCAACGGCTATTGGGAAAATAATTTATGTGACCACTTACAAAATGCCCATTGCCCACTGCTAAAAATTCGCATTCGCACGCTTTTAGTTGATGGCAAGTGGGTGCAGATTCACATTGCTGATAATGGCACTGGCATAGATTATGATGCGATCGCTAAAATTTACGATCCATTTTATACAACGAAACCTATTGGTGCTGGTACCGGGCTGGGTTTGGCGATTTCTTATCAGATTATTCAAGCCCATGAAGGTTATTTGCGCTGCACTTCCGAGGTTGCCAGAGGAACTGAGTTTATCATTGAAATTCCTTGGCGATCGCAATGTGGCGAGCGCCACCTAGTGCAGAAGCAAGCTGTTATGAACAAGCTGGGTTGAGGCGTTAATAAATAATTCTGAATCCAGCTACCATTTTGGGTTTCTTTTATTTTTTGCCTAACTTAAACATCATCAAATCCATATTATCTGCCAATAACAAGTATTATGTGGGAAGCACTCAAAAATATCTTTTCCCCCACTCAGTATATGCCTCACGGTCATTGCTATCTTTGGCAAACGCCTTTAGTGTGGCTGCACGTAACTGGGGACTTTTTAATCGCGATCGCCTACTATTCAATTCCGGCGATGCTAATTTATTTTATCTTCAAGCGGCGCGATGTTCCTTTTTTAGGAATATTTGCTTTATTTGGTGCATTTATTATTCTCTGCGGCACGGGTCACTTGCTAGATATTTGGACGTTGTGGCATTCCGCTTATTGGCTATCGGGGATTGAAAAAGGAATTACTGCGCTGGTTTCCTGCTACACCGCCGCCTCGATGATAACACTATTGCCCCAGTTTTTATCTTTAAAAACCCCCCAAGAATTAGAGGTCATAAATCGCAAGTTGCAGACTGAGATTGCTGTGCGTGAAGATGCAGAGTTAGCCTTACGCCACGCTTATGATGACTTAGAAATTAAAGTCCAAGAGCGCACCGCAGAGTTGACCGAAATCAATGGTTATTTAGAAGCAGAAATAACAGAAAGAATAGCCGCTGAATCCGCTTTGCGCGAACGAGAAACTAGGTTAACAGAACAACAAACTGGCTTGCTAGAATTAGCAAAAAATTCTAGTATCTACGAGGGGAATATCGGCGAGGCGTTGAGAGAGATTACGCAAATGGCAACTCGTACCCTGAATGTCGATCGGGCAAGTATTTGGTTTTATCAGAAAGATAAATCCGCACTGTGCTGTGCGGATCTTTACGAAGTGACTCCCAATCAACACAGCGGGGGCGCAGAACTGAAAGTTGCTGACTATCCTAGCTATTTCCAAGCTTTAAATACAGAACAGGTACTCGCAGCGGTTGATGCCAAAACCGATCCGCGCACCCGAGAATTTAGCGAATCTTATTTGAAGCCTTTAAACATCTCGTCCATGCTAGATGTTCCTATTACCCATAAAGGGCAAGTTGCGGGTGTAATTTGTTTAGAACATCAGGGAACGACCAGGAATTGGACGCTAGACGAACAAAGCTTCGCTAGCTATGTGGCGCAGATCGCAGCTTTAGCAATGGAAGCTCGCGATCGCAAGCAAGCCGAGTTAAACTTACGTTCTGTCACCGAACGCTTGCAATATTTGCTGGCGAATACTCCGGCGGTGATTTTTAGCTGCAAATTAGGGGGAAATTATGACGTAACATTTGTCAGCGATAATATTGTTTCAATGATCGGCTACGAAGCGCGAGAATTTGTTGATGGTTCTCTTGATTGGCATAGCATTGTTCATCCAGAAGATCGAGAAATTGTTGATACTTCATTCGCTCAGATATTGGAAAAAGAATTTATCTCCTACGAATACCGCGAACGGCACAAAGATGGTAGTTATCGCTGGATATACGATGAGGTTAAGTTAGTCAAAGATGCTGCTGGCATACCTGTGGAGTGCGTTGGTTATGGAGTGGATATTACTGCTCGCAAACAGGCGGAAGCAGCTTTGCAGCAACAAGTAAAAAGGGAGCGGCTCGTGAATTCCATTCAAGAGCGAATTCGTTCCTCTCTTAACCTTGAAGAAGTGCTGACAATGGCTGTGGAAGAAGTCCGCCAGTTTTTGTCAACTGATAGAACAGTTATTTACCGCTTTAATCCAGATTGGAGTGGATTTATAGCCGTCGAGTCGGTATCTGTCAGTACGATGCCGATTTTGGGAATTGACATTAATGATCCTTGTTTTCGAGAACACTACGTCTCTGTTTATCAGGAGGGACACCTGCGCGCGATCGACAATATTTATACGGCAGGTCTTTCAGATTGCCACGTTAATTTACTGAGCCAGTTTGAAATTAAAGCTAACCTCGTGGTTCCCCTTTTGCAAGGTGAAAAACTATGGGGTCTACTCATTGCTCATCACTGTCGCAGTCAAAGGCATTGGACCTCTTCTGAGATAGAATCTCTCCAGCAAATTTCCGTGCAGCTAGCAATTGCCATCAAGCAATCGACCCTTTTTGAACAAGCCAAAACAGAAATTGCCGATCGCAAATTAGCAGAAACAGCATTACAAAAAGCTGTTGTAGCTGCTGATACAGCTAACCGCGCCAAGAGCGAATTCCTTTCTTCTATGAGCCATGAATTGCGGACTCCCCTGAATGCCATTCTCGGATTTAGTCAGGTGATGGTGCGCGATTCATCTCTCAACAATCAACACCAACAGCACCTAGAAATTATTAATCGTGCGGGTGAACACTTGCTGGCGCTAATTAATGACATTTTGGAAATGTCCAAAATTGAAGCGGGCAGAAGTCAGCTTAATGAAAGCAGTTTTAATTTAATGCGCTTGCTAAAAACCTTAGAAGAAATGTTTCGATTAAAAGCTAAATCTAAGAAATTGCAGCTAAATTTGGAAGTCGGTGACGGCGTACCACACTTTGTTACTGGAGATGAAGGTAAATTGCGGCAAATTTTGATTAATCTTGTAGGAAATGCGATCAAGTTTACAGAGATGGGTAGTGTTACTTTGCGAGTGAAAAATCAGGTACAAGAAAGTTTGGGGGCTAAAACGGCAGAGTTGTCCGACACACAAACAAAACTTGCCGACGCGGGTTCTGAACATTCCGAAAGCTTAGCGGTTTCAACCGCAGCTATACAAATAAAACCCGGATGGTGCACTGGTTTTAATCAGTCCGAAAGCTTGGCAGACGGTGATTGTGTAGACGCGAATCACCTTCACCCGGAATTGTTACGCCTTCAGTTTGAAATTGAAGATACTGGCCTTGGCATTGCCGCAGAAGAAATGAATAAGTTATTTGAACCATTTGAGCAAACAAAAACAGGTCAAAAATCTCAACAGGGGACTGGATTAGGTTTACCAATTAGCCGCAAATTTGTACAAATGATGGGAGGAGATATTACTGTCAGCAGTACACCTGAATTGGGAAGTAAGTTTGCATTTGATATTCAAATCAGCCTTGCCCCTCCCAGCGAGATTAAAATCCTTAAACCGCAGAAAAAAGTAATTAATTTAGCGCCGAATCAACCAGAATACCGGATTTTGGTTGTTGACGATCGCGCCGATAACTGCCTAGTAATAGAGAGATTGTTGTCACCACTAGGCCTCCTCGTGCGAGAAGCTAGAGATGGTCAAGAAGCTATTGCTGTATGGGAGGATTGGCAACCGCACCTGATCTGGATGGATATGCAGATGCCTGTCATGGATGGCTATGAAGCCACTAGAAAAATTAAAGCTCATCCTCTCGGAAAACAAACTGTAATAGTTGCTCTTACTGCGAGCGCTTTTGAAGAGGAACGACAAACTATTTTAGGAGCAGGCTGCGATGATTTCATGCGTAAACCCTTCGAGGCAAAGATATTATTTGCGAAAATGGAAGAACTTTTAGGAGTACGTTACATTTACGATGAATCTGTTGATGCAACCCTAGAAAATGACAGCGAAATTAGCGGAGTGACTAGCAATCAATCCGTCGAGTCACAACTGGGTCAAATGCCTATTGAGTGGGTAGAAAAGATATCTCATGCTGCTCATGAATGTTGCGACGATAAAATTGTCAAGTTGATTGAGGAAATGCCGAGCGAATTTGCTTTGTCTGCACAATATTTAACTACTTTGGTGCAGGATTTCCTATTTGACGATATTATAGATATAGCGCAGTCAGCAGTTGGGGCGCGGTGAAAATACCACTTTCCAACGAGCCTAAAAGGGGAAGCCTATTCTATTTGAACAAAACCTAAAATTAACCCCTAATTGCCTCTCATTATTATTTGTGTTTAGAAGATAAAATGGGAATTTATACTGTTTCGTTTGGATGGAGAGCGAATTATTAAGTGTTAAGATATTTTATTCTGAAAAATTACCGTGAACCCTCCCATGGACAGCAATCAATATCCTACAATTCAAGCCAACATTTTAGTAGTTGATGATAAGCCCGATAATGTGCGGCTTTTATCTACAATATTGACCGAACAAGGGTATCAGGTTCGTAAAGCGCTGAACGGGCAAAGGGCGATCGCTACAGTGCAAGAGTTTCCTCCGACTCTAATTTTGCTGGACGTGATGATGCCAGAGATGAATGGATATGAGGTATGTGCAAAGTTGAAAGCTTCACCAAAAACCAGTTCCATTCCGGTAATTTTCTTAAGCGCCTTAGATGACGTTGTAGATAAGGTGAAAGCTTTTGATGTGGGAGCAGTTGACTATATTACTAAACCTTTTCATGGTAAAGAAGTATTGGCACGAGTGGCAAATCAGTTAACTATTCAAAGTCAACAACAGTTACTTCAAGAGCAAACGAAGCAATTCCAAGAACTTGTCGAACGTTTGCAAAACGAAATTAAAGAGCGACAGGGGGTGGAGCTAGCTTTACGGCTTGCTCAAACAAAGTCGGATCATTTATTGCTGAATATTTTACCCGCAGCGATTGTTGAAAGTTTGAAAAAGGGCGAGGGTTCTCCTGCCCAGAGGTTTGATTCAGCAACAGTTCTTTTTGCCGATATTGTCGATTTTACATCTATTGCTGCTAGAATGTTGCCTCTAGAATTGGTAAATGTACTGAACCAGATTTTTTCCAGGTTTGACCAACTAACTGAAAAACACGGTTTGGAAAAAATTAAAACAATTGGAGATGCTTATATGGTAGCGGGGGGGTTGCCTGTGCCGAGGGCAGATCATGTAGAAGCGATCGCGAATATGGCCTTGGATATGCAGGAAGCGATCGCTGATTTTCAAACTGACAGAGGCGAACCATTTCAAATTCGCATTGGCATTAATACAGGGCCAGTAGTTGCTGGCGTAATTGGCACTAAAAAATTTATCTATGACTTGTGGGGAGATACTGTTAATGTTGCTTCTCGGATGGAATGTCAAGGATTACCGGGGTATATTCAAGTTACTACTGCTATTTATGAGCTGTTAAAAGATCGGTATGTATTTGAGGAAAGAGGCGCGATAACGGTTAAAGGTAAAGGAGAGATGATCGCCTATTGGTTAAAAGGCAAAAAAGATAATTCAGCGGTAGAAACCGATGCTTGTCAAACGAAGTCCACTCCTAGCGAACTAAGAGAGTACCCAAATACGCCACTTCTTTAACAAGTCGGGCATCTAACCTAGGAGCTATGGATGAACATCGAGCTAATCCTTAAAAAATGAAAATAATTTGCAGTTTCAAATTTGGATTTTCCCGGACGATTTCAATGCGATCGATAAATTCTCGAAAGTAAAACCTGCGTTCTGATTCTGATAAATCGAGCCAAAATTGCCGCAGGGAAACTGTTTGGGCAATTTCTCGCAAATTTACTGGGGGCAGTTGCGCTAATTTGCTTTGCAGTTCGGCAATTTCGGTGCGGATTTTGTAGGCTCTAAACTCTGCGGTTTCCGTGTCTAAAATGCCGCTGTCAATCAGGGCGGAAAGTTGCTCTATGATTTCTTGTTTTGAGGCGATCGCCCTGACAATTCCTGCTTTAATTCCATTCATATTCGGCATTTGCAACCCAGCAACAGCATCGGGTAAATCCCGACAAATACCGGCGATGGTTAATTGCAATACTTCATCGTAGGAAATACCGCTACATTTAGGCTGTTTTGGACAGTTAATCGGTCGCAAATAAAGGTATTCTTTTTCTTTGCGGTAAGAGGTGACTTTGGCAACCGTCATGGGCGATTTGCATTCTGCACAAATTGCTAAACCTGCGAGGGAACGTGGGGCGCTAGCGCTGCGAGGAGAAAGGCAGCGGTTGCGGCGCAGTAACCTGTCTATTTGGGCGGCTTCTTCTCTGGAAATAATCGGGACGTGGGTGTTAGAAATTACTTGGCTGTTTTGATATTCCAAATCGCCTCGGTAAGCGGGATTTGTCAGCCAGCGGCGGCCGGTACTTACAGAGATTCTTTTGTTGTATTTCTTGGCTAAATACCGCACGGAACCTCGCAAGGAACCGTAAATTAAAAAGTGTTCAAAAAAGTCTTTGACGGTGGGGGCGGTGGTTTTATCGATCGTATAACAATCTTTGCCGCGCCGGTAGCCGTAGGGAGCCTTACCCGGTGGAATCCGGGATTTGAGGCGGTTGCGGGCGTGTCCTTTGCGAATACTCCGGCTGTGTTGGCTGCGCTGGATTTCTGCGAGGATTTGCAGCAAGTTTTTGCGGTTTCGCGGTTCGGTTTCTGCTTGTACGATGATTTCGACGCCGAGGTTTTCGAGTTGCCCGAGGTGCGAACACACTTGCTGTACGGTGTCGCCGAGTTCTTCAAAGCGCTGAATTAATAAGTATTTGACTGGTTCTGTTTCGCAGTCTTTTAGGAGTTGTTGCAGTTGTTGTCGCCCTCCTAAGTCTTGATAGGTGCGATCGACTTCTTGACCCCAAATTTCCGGTGCGGGTGCTGCTTCCAGTAGCGGTTCGGTGTAAGAATAAGCGATGATTTTCATCTGTTACTCGCTGAGTTCGATGATGTTGCCGTCGGGATCTTGGGTAAATAATGCCGATCGACCTGACGCGCTCATTTGGAACGGGCAATTGTGAGCGATTAACTGCTGTTTGGCTGCCTCTAAGTTAGCAACAGAAAAGGCTAGATGCCGGTTACGTCCCCATTTGGCATGGTCTACGGCATCTGGCATAATTGTTGCACCTAAAATTAGGTGGAGCTGGAAGTCGCCGATTTGATACCAGATTCCGGGAAATTTTAAGTCGCGATCGATTTTTTGCAGTTTTAGCACGGTGCTGTAAAAGTGTTGGGATTGTTCCAGGTTGGAGATGAGGATGGCGCTGTGGAGGGATTGAGTAATTTGCATTTTTGTGGGGATTTATTGTTTTATTTTAACCGCTGATGCAGGCTGATGAGCGCTGATTTTTTGATGTTGGTTGAGTTTTTGATATGATAACATTGTCTGTCGCTCTTAATGTATCTATTATCAAGTCTTGTAACAAAAAACTGCCCGCTGGGAGTGTTTTTAACAATGGTTTCAGAAAAAAGTGCGATCGTCTCCAGATCGGGCAAATTCCGTCTCCGCAATGTCTTGGTAGTTCCCTTTGTTCTCCAAATTTTGGCGGCTGTTGGCTGCGTTGGCTATCTCTCTTACAGAAACGGAGAGCAGATAGTCAACAATATTGTTAGTCAGTTGCGGCAGGAAGTGAGTGCGAGAGTTTACGAACGTGTTCAAACCTATCTGGAAGCTCCGCCACTGGTGAATCAGATCAATCAGGATGCTGTACCTTTGGGGGTGTTGAACTTTGACGACTTGGAGCAAGCTAGACCATATTTTTGGAAACAAGTTCTGCAATTTAAGTCGATCGGTCACGCGGGAATTGCCAACGAAAAAGGTCAGTACCTGCGTGTGGGTTGGGTAAATCGTCTGGTTGGACTTGAACAACCTCAGCTTGTCCAGCAACTGATTCCCGGTGGTGGCGACTTGATATATTACAACCTAGACGCTGATGGAAACCCCACAAAGATTGACAAAACCACGCCCAATTATGACGTTCGCACGCGCCCCTTTTACAGAGTTGTTGTTGAGAAGAAACAGGCAGCTTGGAGTGAAGTTTATATTAATTTTGGCTACGGTACGCTGCAAATTAATGCGAGTTTACCCTATTATGATGGCGAAGGAAAACTAATTGGCGTGCTGACTTGCCAGATGGGACTAGATCAAATTCGCCACTTCCTGCAAACCTTACGCGTGGGTAATTCCGGTCAAGTATTTATCATTGAACCCCAGGGTGAATTAATAGCCACCTCGGTTAAAGAACAGCCTCTTTCGGTGGGAAAAGGCAAAGATACAAAGCGGATCAAAGCACAGGAAAGCAGCAACCCGCTGATGCGTCAAAGTGTGGTTTATCTGCTCGAACGCTTCAAGCGTTTGGAAGACATCGATCAAACTGTTCAACTTGACTTTAAGCTGAACGGTGAGCGGCAATTTATCCAAGTTTCTCCGCTAACTGACAAGTACGGTCTCAATTGGCTGAGTGTAGTAGTAGTTCCTGAAGCGGACTTTATGGCGCAAATTTATGCTAACACTCGCCACACAATTTTGCTGTGTATTATGGCTCTCATTGTCTCTGTTGGAGTGGGTATTTTCACCGCTAGCTGGATTACTCGCCCCCTGAATCAAATTGCTCAAGCTTCAGAATCTTTAGCAGGTGGTGATCTCAACCAGAACGTTGATTCCAGCCGGATTTGGGAAATTGAAACCTTAACAACTTCCTTTAACAGCATGGCGAGACAACAGCAAGAATCCTTTGAAACTCTAGAAGATAAAGTCAAAGAACGCACCTCAGAACTCGCTACAGCCACTCAACTAATTGCCGCTCTTAACCAGCGCCTGAAAGCGGAAAACCTCCGCATGAGTTCCGAACTCGATATCCTCAAACAAATGCAGCAGTTAATTCTGCCCAAACCTGCGGAACTCGCAGCAATTGAAGATTTAGATATTGCCGGATTTATGGAGTCAGCCTCGGAAGTAGGCGGTGATTACTACGACGTACTTTGTACTAACGGGGTGGTCACGATTTGCATTGGTGATGTCACCGGACACGGATTAGAAAGCGGCATTTTGATGGTGATGACTCAAGCTGCTGTCCGCACTCTTCAGGAAATGCAAGAATCCAACCCGGTGCGTTTTTTAGATACCCTCAACCGCACTATTTATAAAAATGTCCAGCGCATGAACTCCGACAAAAATATGACCCTAGCTTTGCTCAACTACGCCGATAGCACAATTAGTATCAGCGGTCAACATGAGGAAACTCTTGTGGTCAGGAAAGGTGGTCAAATCCAGCGGATAGACACCATAGATTTAGGATTTCCGCTCGGCTTAGATGAGGATATTTCCGAGTTAATCAGCCATGTTTTAGTTGACTTAGAACCTGGGGACGGGGTGGTGCTTTATACTGACGGCATCCCCGAAGCTAGAAACATACACAAAAAATTTTACGGTATCGAAAGACTCTGTGAAGTGGTTTCTCAAAACTGGCATTTGAGCGCCGAACAAATTAAGGAAGCCGCCATTGATAATTTGCGAGACTTTATTGGAGAACAAAAGGTATTTGATGACATTACCTTGCTGGTTATCAAGAAAAAGGATTAAGTCCTGTCTGTTTTTGTTCTTGCTTTCTTCACCCATCACTGCTATTCTAAAAAAAGATATTTGGGATCGGCTGTGTTTGAGATAAAAATATGTAGGAATAAAATTTTATAAAAAGCTCGCTCTACCGCCTTAGTAATTAAAGCTCTACTCGGCTCTATAAATAAATGACAAACAGCATCTTTCGACTCTTGTCAATCTTCTTAACTATCGCAGTAATAACTCTATTTCCCGGAGTTGCTAATGCAGGTCAGATTTCCGTTCACAATTCTACTAACCAGCCAATTACTTGTGATGCTTCTGGTGGTATTCGCAACACAGTTAAGCAAAATATGCAGAGGATATTGCTCTCACCAGGCCAAACTCTTGGACTCAACCCACAGGATTTCTCGACGCAAACGATCGCTCGCGTGGAGTGTAAAGGATACAATGTTGACAATCTGAACGTTACCCCCAATAGTCCCGATCGCTATTTATCTTTCACAGGTAAAGCCCAGCAGACTTTATCGGTATTGTTGTACCCCTATTTACCGACAACACCAGAAGCAAATTTTCAGCCGATGGTACAGCGGATTGTCAATGAGTTTCAACAAAAAAATCCCCAGATTTTGCTCAATGCAGTAATGACTCAAGCTTTAGAATATGACACCTATACCTACAGCAATTTGCCGCATCTTCTGGGTAAAAATGGATTTGATTTAGTTGAGCTTGATACCTTAATGTTAGGTGATGCAGTCGATAACCATTTGATTCTTCCAGCTTCCCAAGCAATATCAACTTCCAAGTTTTGGCAAGTAGGTCTAGAAGCATCAACTTACAACAATCAACTCTACGGTTTTCCGACTTGGCTGTGTTCATATTTCTTATTCGGGCGAGACCGCGATATTTGGCAAGTTAAATCAGTGCCGGGATTAATTAATTATTTATCTCACAAACCACCCGTAAAACCGCGATTAATTGCAAATTTTAACAGTGACTGGAATGCGATCGGCTTTTATTTGGATGGCTATACAGACTTGTTTGGGTTTGATCGCGTGACAGAAGCTTTGGAGAAACCGATCGATCCGCAGGTAATGAACAATTTAGTAGAAATATCTGCAGAATGTGCAGTCAATGGTACAAATGGCTGTGTCAACAACTACTATAATCAAGATCCCAACGCGGGATACCAGGACTTTTTAGCAGGGGCCAGCAGCTTTATTGGTTTTTCGGAAAATTCTTTTTATATCCGCTTGTCCGATACCCAAAAGCTACCTCTTTTTGCCACACCAGCTCCCTATGGTCAGGAACTTAAACCATTGGTTTTTGCTGATACTTTAGCTGTGAATTCTTCTCGATGTAACAATCAAGATTGTCAGGCTAATGCTGTCAAGTTTATCGACTACATGAGCAGCGTTGATACCAAACTCTGGATTGCTTTTAGCGAAGATTTAGATAGCGGTACGCCACCCCGGCGATCGCTACCAGCCATCAAAGCTTTCTACGACCAGCCGCGAGTCGAGCAAGACGAACTATATCCGCAATTCGCACCATTAGTCAAGAACCCAAACGCAAATTTTCCTAACTCTCTTTCCGACAATAAAAAAATAGCGATGTACCAAGAAATTTGTACGGAATTTAATCAACAGGAACCGGAATATCCTAAATGTGACTTTAACAGGCGATCGCTCCTACGAAGCAAGCGCTTCAAAGGTTTTTAACACAATGGCTGGGATGTGCGATGGTTAGCGATCGATATCATTGTTTTTTGGTCAAATCTTCCCTAAACCTTGCGGGCTGTAGTAAACTAATCACTAATGACCGCAAACTTTTTTATATTCCTTGAACTAAAAGCTGACTAGGATTTCGCAACCTGAGCGGTGGTAAGTACGTTCTGAATCGCTGAAACCATTGCCCCCCATTGCATCGATCCATCGATTTGTGCCTTCATCCTTCAACATTTGCTATAGCAACTATGACCCTAATATCAATTCCGGGCTACCGGGCGATCGAACAACTCTACTCGGGGCCCAGAACCTTCGTTTACCGAGGTTTTTCTGAATCCGACAATCAACCAGTCGTCATCAAACTACTCAAGTCTGAGTACCCGACTTTCAGCGAACTGGTGCAGTTTCGCAATCAGTACACCATTGCCAAAAATATTGAAAATTCCGGTATTGTCAAACACTTAAGTTTGGAAGTATACCGTAACGGTTTTGCCTTAGTGATGGAGGATTTTGGCGGAATTTCTCTAGCAGAATACATCACCACTGGTGCTTGGAATCTACAGGACAAAATTACCCATAGCCTAGAAAACTTTTTACAAATTGCCATTAAAATTTGTGGTTGTTTAGAAGCCATATATAACAGCCAAGTTATTCACAAAGATATCAAACCCCAGAACATTATAATTAACCCTAACACTCAAGAAGTTAAAATAATTGACTTTAGTATTTCCTCGCTTTTGCCTAGAGAAAATCCAGAAATTAAAAATCCTAATATCTTAGAAGGGACATTAGCTTATATGTCTCCCGAACAAACTGGAAGAATGAATCGTGGGATTGACTACCGCACCGATTTTTACTCGCTAGGAGTAACTTTTTACGAACTGTTGACAGGACAATTGCCATTCCAATCTAACGAGCCGATGGAATTGGTTCACTCTCACATTGCTCGCCAGCCAATTCACCCGATCGCCCTCAATCCTGCCCTCCCCCAAGTATTGAATGACATAGTGCTCAAACTGATGGCGAAAACAGCCGAAGCACGCTATCAAACAGTTAGTGGCATCAAACACGATTTAGAAAAATGCTTAAAAGAATACTCAGATCATGGCACTATTCAACTGTTTGAATTAGGCAGCAGAGACATTTCCGAACGCTTTGTCATTCCCGAAAAACTTTACGGCAGAGAAACCGAAGTTTCGGCCCTATTAGCAGCCTTCCACCGCGTCGCCTGTCCCCAGGAAAATTCCGCAGGCGCCGATTTGGAGGTTTCCCCTAGTAGCAGCCGAGAGCCTCAGAAACTCCCCCGTACAGCTACTACCGAAATCATGTTGGTAGCAGGCTTTTCCGGGATTGGCAAAACCGCTGTGGTTAACGAAGTTCACAAGCCAATCGTCCAGCAGCGGGGATACTTTATCAAAGGGAAATTCGACCAATTCAGGCGCGATATTCCCTTCTCAGCATGGGTGCAAGCTTTGCAAAGTTTCCTGCAGCAATTACTGACAGAAAGTGTTACTCAAGTTCAGCAGTGGCAAGCCCAAATCTTGTCCGCTTTAGGCGATAATGCTCAGGTAATTATTGATGTTATCCCAGAATTAGAACTTTTGATTGGCAAGCAACCTGCTGTCCAGGAATTGGAACCCAGTCCTGCACAAAATCGCTTCAATCTGTTATTTCAAAAGTTCATTCGTGTCTTTGCTACCAAAAATCACCCCTTAGTGATCTTCTTAGATGATTTGCAATGGGCAGATTCAGCATCTCTGAAACTAATGCAATTGTTGCTAGGCGAATCAGAAGGTCAACATTTGCTGCTAATTGGCGCTTATCGAGATAATGAAGTTTCGAGCGTTCATCCATTAATGCTGACTTTATCAGAGATTCGCAATCTACCAAATCGCAGTATCGATCGCCCAGCCCCTATAATTAATCAAATTACTCTTGCGCCACTTTCAAAAATCGACTTAAATCGTCTAGTTGCTGATGCTTTAAGCTGTCCCCTGAATCGCTCGCTTTCTTTAACCGAATTGATTTTTCAAAAAACTAAAGGCAATCCTTTTTTTAGCAATCAATTCCTCAAAAAGCTGCATGAAGATCAGTTAATTTATTTTGATTTTACCCCGTTGGATGGGGGAGAAAGGGGTGGTTGGCAGTGCGATATTACTAAAATTAGAGAATTGGCAGTCAGCGATGATGTCGTCGAATTTATGGCGAATCAATTGCAAAAATTGCCGCTAAATACTCAAAATATTTTAAAACTAGCTGCTTGTATTGGCAGTCAATTTGATTTAGAAACCTTAGCAGTTGTTTATGAAAAATCTCAAATAGACACTGCGGCTGATTTATGGAAAGCATTGCAAGAAGGTCTAATTTTACCGCAAAGTGAAGTTTACAAATTTTTTGCAGATGATGGGGAGTCTGCACCATTAGCTGTTGCCGATTGTCAATTGGCCAGTTACAAATTTTTGCACGATCGCGTTCAACAAGCTTCTTATTCTTTGATTCCCGATGAAGCCAAACAGTCAACTCACCTAAAAATTGGCAGATTGTTGTTGAGTAATACCCCAGAACATGAAAAAGAAGATCGGATATTTGATATTGTCAACCACTTGAATATTGGAGTGGAATTAATTGTCGATCGCACCGAAAGAAATCAACTAGCTTCATTGAATTTAATTGCTGGACGTAAAGCTAAAACTTCTACAGCTTATGCTGCTGCTGTGGATTATTTAACTATCGGCAGAAACCTGCTAGCAGATGATAGCTGGACAAATTTATACGGCTTGACGATCGATCTTTATGTAGAAGCGGTTGAAGCCGAATATTTGAATACCAATTTCGATTTGTCGCACCAACTTGCGGAAATAGTTCTATGTCGAGCGCACAATCTCCTCGATCAATTCAGAGTTTACGAAGCACAAATTCAGTCTTATATTGCTCAAAATCAGATGAAATCGGCAGTAGATACTGGATTGCAAGCTTTGGGAATCCTGGGTGTTTCTTTGGAAACAGAACTTCCCCCTACAGTAGAGATATCTGCCTTAGCTAATTTGCCCGAAATTAATGATGCTTATAAAATTGCTGCTTTGAGGATTTTATGTGCGATCGCTTCTGCAGCTTATCTAGCCCGTCCAGAAACTTACCCAGCCGTTGTGTTTACAATGGCACATATTTGTAGCAAATATGGAAACTCTGCCCCGGCTAGTTATGCCTATGCTTGTTGCAGTTTAATCTGTGAAGTAATCGGAGAAATTGAATTAGGCTATCAATACGGCCAACTATCTTTGCAGGTATTAGATAAATTCCCATCCCAAGAATTTCACTCGAAAGTTGTGATGGTGTACAATGCTTGCGTGAGACATTGGAAAGAACCCAGTCGAGCGAGCATATCGTCTTTGGTATCAGCAGTCCAAAGCGGTTTAGAAACTGGCGATATCGAGTATGCTTGCTACTCGGCTATGTATCTTTGCATCTACAGCTTTTTTAGCGGTGAAGACTTAAGCTCTGTAGATAAAAAATACGAGCAGTATTTGGAGCTAATGCTAAATTCCAAACAAGAATATCAGACTTATTATACTAAAATTTGGCGACAACTTACATTAAACTTACAAGGATTAGCTGAGGACAATTGTCGATTAGTTGGGGAGAGTTTTAATGAAGATGAAATGTTGCCTGTTTTGCTGGCAGCAAATAATGTCTCTTCCATCTTTGGGGTTTATTTTGCTAAATTGGTGGTGAATTATTTGTTTGGCGATCGCGATCGGGCTGTGGAAAATGCCCAGCTAGCAGAGCAATATGTCGCGGGTGTCGGCTCATTGATGATGGTTCCCCAGTACAATTTTTACCATTCCCTCGCCCTCGTGGCACTGTATCCCGATGCTGATGCGATCGCTCAAGAACAATACTTGAACCAAGTTGCAGCCAATCAGGAAAAAATGCAAACTTGGGCATTCCACGCACCGATGAATTATCAGCACAAGTATGACTTAGTAGCCGCAGAAATAGCACGAGTATTGGGACACAGGCTCGAAGCAATGGATTTGTACGATCGCGCCATTGCTACGGCAAAAGAAAACCAATACCTCCAAGAAGAAGCACTAGCAGGGGAATTGGCAGCTAAATTCTACCTTGAATTAGGCAAAGATAAAATTGCCCGCGTCTATCTAACGGACGCTTACTACGCTTATGCTCGCTGGGGATCTCAAGCAAAAATTCATGATTTAGAACAAAAATATCCCCAATTACTCAGCCTGATTCTCGAACAAAAAACAAGTTTGTATGCGGGAGAGACAATCGCTCAAACTATAGTCGGACCACTCACGTCGGCTGGCAATAATATTTGCAATATGCTGGATTTGGCAACAGTTATTAAAGCTTCTCAAGCCATATCTGGAGAAATAAACGTCGAGGAATTGCTCTCAACTTTGATCCAAATTTTGACCCAAAATGCGGGAGCTTCAAAAGGCTCTATCATCTTACAAAGAGCAGGCGAATTATCGATTGTTGCTAAATGCTTAGACGAGCGCTGCTATTTGCCCAATATTCCCCTTTCTCAAAGTCAAAATCTTCCCATCACTGCCATTAACTACGTCTGGCGTACCAGAGAAACCTTGGTAATTAATGATATTGCTACTGAAAATATCTTTGCGGCCGACCCCTACATTATTCAGCACCAACCTAAATCTGTATTGTGTACTCCCATAGTTAACCAAGGTAAAGCGATCGGCATTTTGTACTTAGAAAATAGTCTCACCCCAGGTGCATTTACTCCTGACAGATTGGAAGTCTTAAAAATTCTCTCTTCCCAAGCAGCTATTTCGCTGGAGAATGCTCTGCTATATCAAACTCTAGAAGATAAAGTTGAAGAACGTACAGCCCAACTAGCCCAAGCCAATCAGGCAATTTCTGCCCTCAACCAACGCCTCAAAACCGAAAATCTGCGGATGAGTGCCGAACTCGATATCCTCAAACAAATGCAGCAGTTAATTCTGCCCAAACCTGCGGAATTAGCTGCAATTGCAGAGTTAGATATCGCTGGGTTTATGGAACCAGCAGATGAAGTTGGTGGCGATTACTACGACGTACTTTGTACTGAGGGGGTGGTTACGCTCTGCATTGGTGATGTCACCGGACACGGACTAGAAAGCGGGATTTTGATGGTAATGACTCAAGCTGCTGTTCGCGCTTTGAAAGAAGTTCAAGAAATAGAGCCGGTTCGCTTTTTAGATACCCTTAACCGCACTATTTATAAAAATATCCAGCGGATGAACTCGGACAAAAACCTGAGCCTAGCCCTCCTTAATTACGCAGACAGTAAAGTTAGTATTAGCGGTCAACACGAGGAAACTCTTGTAGTCAGAAGAGGCGGTAAAATTGAGCGTATTAATATGATGGATTTAGGATTTCCCATCGGCTTAGATGAGGATATTTCCGATTGGATTAGCCATGTTTTAGTAGACTTAGAGCCGGGGGACGGGGTGGTGCTTTATACTGACGGCATCCCCGAAGCTAGAAATAGACACAAAAAATTCTACGGTATCGAAAGACTCTGTGAAGTGGTTTCTCAAAACTGGCATTTGAGCGCCGAACAAATCAAGGAAGCCACCATCGCTGATTTGCGAAAATTTATTGGAGAACAAAAGGTATTTGATGACATTACTTTGCTAGTATTGAAGCAACAGGGAAATATTGTGCATAATTTATGAGTGACGGTCGTCAACCCGGTTTCTACGGGGGGTCTTGGATTTAATGGTCAAGCATCGAAGCAGAAACAGGATTTCGAGTTCCACGCCTGTAAGTTATAATAATTTACAACGAGGAAGTAAAACAATTTTGCGCTTCCAGATTCGGAAGTATAAATTATGAAACCACAAATAAATTTAGCACCATCTAAATCTCCAGAAGAACTCCATAACCAGCTACAGGAGTTGAGGGAAAAACTTGAGGAAGTAGAGGATGAAAAAAACAGCTATGAAACCTTAGTAGAAATTGTCACACAACACTCCACGGATCTAGAAAACCAGATCCATCATAAAAACCGAGAGATGCAGACTTACATCGAGCAGGTAAAAAAGGTTATAGATGCAGCTATCGCTGTAAAAAACAATAGCTTTCAACCCCAGATATTGTCAGATGTGGCAGCGCGCAGTGATGCACTGGGAGAACTGGCACAGGTATTCTCGCATATGGTGCAAACGGTGAAAGCGCGGGAACAAGAATTAGAGAAACTTTTGCAGGCTTACGGACGTTTTGTTCCCGATGAATTTCTCCAATTTCTCGGCAAGCAAAGCATGGTTGATTTCCAGCTTGGAGACCACGTGAGCAAAGAGATGGCAATTATGTTTTCCGATATGCGTTCGTTCACCACGATGGCGGAGCAAATGACTCCTCAAGAAAACTTTGACTTCATCAATAACTATTTACAGCAAATTAGTCCCGAAATTCGTAAGCACAACGGTTTTATTGTCAAGTATATTGGAGATGGAGTTATGGCAGTTTTTCCTGATGGCGTTGATGATGCTATTCAGGCAGGAATTGTGAAATTGGAGCAGTTGCAGAAATACAATCAAAGCCGTAAAATAAATGGGGATATACCGCTGAAGATTGGCATTGGTATCCATGTGGGTGATACGATGGTTGGGATTATTGGAGATGCGAACCGGATGCAAGCAGATGCGCTCTCGGATCATGTCAATCTCACCGCTCGTCTGGAAGGTTTGACTAAGTATTATGGCGTATCTTTATTAATTTCTGGAGATGTGGTACAACGTTTGAGTCAACCCGAAAAGTATCATATCCGTTTTTTGGATCGGGCTATTGTCAAAGGTAGACAAGAAGCCATTTCAGTTTGTGAGGTGTTAGATGTTGAAGTAGAACCAGTGCGATCGCTCAAAATTCAAACTTTGCCTATATTTGAGGAGGGACTCCAAGAATATTGTCAGGGAAATTTTGCTAAGGCCATAGTTTGTTTTGAACATATAGTGGCGCTAAATCCAGATGACAAGCCCAGTCAACTTTACCTAAAACGCATCCAATCGCTGTTAGAAAAGAGTATTCCTGCTAACTGGAATGGAGTGTGGAAATTTACCCAAAAGTGACATTAATACATCAATTGGAGGCAGAAAAACTATGACATCTGGAAGCTTAAAAACAATGACACAAATCTTTGGAGAATTCATTGAAGAATTTCCTCCTGAACACGACTCCCTAGAACTTACATTTACCCCCAGTTCTCGCCCCATCAAACAGCGCTGGCGCAATAACAGGCTTTCAGCTCATTTTGTGGCAGATTATTTGTCGAGCTTTCTACCGGTGGATGAGGAGGATGCTAGCAGCGAGAAACGGATAAAAGAAAGCAAGGGAGCTGTGAGCTACGTAGCCAACGAACTGTTAGAAAATGCGATAAAATTTAATGACGATGATACCAATTATAAGGTCAAATTTGGTATACATTTTATTGGTGAAATAGAGGTGACGGCGATAATTTTTGCCAGTAATAGTGTCAAGCCAGAAAAGGCAAATAAATTGAAGGAGTTTATTGAAGAAATTCTGGCTTCCGATCCCAATGAACTTTATTTGCAGCAGCTTGAAAAGAATGCGGAATCGGAAAGTGACACATCGGGATTGGGATTGCTGACGATGATTAATGACTATTCAGCTAAGATAGGTTGGAAATTCGAGTGCAGACCAGATAGTGATACCATCATTGTTACGACTGTGGTTCAAATTAGGGTCTAGTTGCTAGCATTTCAATATTTACTCTCTTGTGCGATCGCACTATTTTAGTCAGGAAACAAAATCACAATGGGCATTCAAGAAATTCAAGGTGAAGATTACAGCATTCAGTACGATCCAGAATCAGTCACAGTCACTTTCCAAGGCGAACTCAGCCTGAGCGGCCCAGCAGAGTATGCGCCAATAGTCGAATTGTTAGATGAGGTCGCCAATCCCGAACCGCCTACTATTACCTTGAATCTAAAAAATTTGGAATTTGTTAACAGTTCTGGTATCAGTATGCTGTCGAAGTTTGTCATTGCCGTTCGGAAAAAGAAAACTATTCAACTTTTGGTATTGGGTTCAAATGATGTTCCCTGGCAACAGAAATCTCTCAGAAATTTAGAAAAGCTGTTGCCAACTTTGAAGCTCGAATTAGCGTAGGATATGTTTCAGTTGACAGTTGACAGTTGACAGTTGACAGTTGACAGTTGACAGTTGACAGTTGACCTGGGATAGCGACCTCTAACTGGAAGGAACAGGATTCGAGTAATGAATAGTCTTCTTTTAATTTCTCCCTAAAAGCGAGAGGCTTTAAACCAGTTTTATCTGGTAAAATTTAATTACGGTTAACACAGGCGGGACGCCCGTGCCACACACAGTTAACATAGGCGGGACGCCCGTGCCACACACAGTTAACATAGGCGGGACGCCCGTGCCACAGTTAACATAGATAAATTTGGATGATTAGTAAATTGCTTAAGTTTGCTGGATCGGCAGTTCAATGATAAACTCGGTTCCCTTGCAGGGTTCCGACTCGCACCGAAGCGATCCTCGGTGATTTTCTACTAAGATTTTGTAGACAATAGACAATCCTAAACCGGTACCTTTACCAATTTCCTTGGTGGTGAAAAACTGCTCGAACATTCGCTCTTTTATCTGTGGTGTCATTCCGGTTCCCGTGTCAGCAATCCGCACTCTCACGCGATCGGACCCAGCTAATTCTGTGGTGATCAAAATTTTTAACGTAGCATAGGGCTCATTTTGTGATGCTTCGTCCAAAGCATCGATCGCGTTGGTAATTAGATTCATAAATACTTGATTTAGCTGACCCGAATAACACTCTACAGGAGGCAATTTTCCATAATTTTTAATTACTTGGATGTCGCGACGGTCTATTTGAGAATTGAGACGGTTTCGCAAAATTAACACGGTGCTGTCAATGCTGTCGTGCAAATCGCACATGGTCATGTTACTGTTATCGGTTCGCGAAAAGTTGCCCATAGATTTGACAATTTCGCGAATGCGATTGGAACCCATTTGCATGGAAGAGATAACTTTAGGCAAGTCTTGAACTAGAAAACCCAGATCTATCTCTTCGATTTTAGCTGTGATTTCGGGACAGGGATTGGGATAGCATTCTTGATAGAGACACAGCAGGTGCAACAAATCTTGAGTATAAATTGCGGCATGGCTCAAGTTGCCATAAATAAAACTAACTGGGTTATTAATTTCGTGGACGATACTAGCCATTAGCGCCCCCAGCGAAGACATTTTTTCGCTGTGGAGGAGTTGAGCTTGAGTTTGTTTTAGTTCGCAAAGTGCGCGATCGAGCTGGGCGGCTTGAGCTTCCGCTTTCGAGGTAGCAGCACAACTTTCTTGATAAAGTTCAACCTGTTTAAGGTCGATTTCAAATTGTTCGATTTCGCTTTCTTGCTGGTATTGGCTCACCACGGCATCGAAAGCTTCTAGCAAGTCGCCGCCCGCTGCTTCGACAATGTACAGGAGATGGGGATTTTCCAGCATGAGTTCGGCATCAGGAACTTGCACTAATGCTTTTATTCGATCGATATATGCGCGCACTTGTTTGTCTAAATACAGTGGCGGCTCCAAATACATTGCCTTGAGGGTGGCTGAAGGGGGACTCACTAAGTTGATGCTGCTGCCAATATTAATTAAGTCGCGGTGCGATTTTTCCATAAGCTCGATCGCTTCTAACAAATTCACCCGCAGTTTGGCTCTTTCTACCCCATTCTGAGAGCAAACTAACCTCATGCAAAAAAACGCCGTTCGTTGAGAAAGCATTCGCTGGCGGCCGCTGATATTAATTACCGCAGCACTAATTTTTCTGGCTGTCGTAATTTCTTCCAGATTAAAGTAGTTGCTCAGTGCTGCCATTGGTAATACCCCCGACTCCACTAAATGTCTGTAGCTCCTGCTGACACAAGATTTAAGAGCCATAAAAAAAATTGTACAAGACACTAATCAATATATTCTGTATTTCCTAATAAAGTAGTATACTAAAACACAATTATTTGCAATTGGTGGCTTATCACAATTTTTATGATTCGGCTTCTTGCACAGTTTTTCTTAATTATTCAAAAATTTACAAGTCAACTTCGCCATAATTTGAGCTTGAGTTTGCGGCAACCCGTGAGCAGCATTGGGAATAATTGCTAACTCTGCTCCCGGTATCTCGTTAGCGTAGGTTTCACAGTGCCATAGAGGAATTGTTTCGTCACTATCTGCTGCGATAACTAAGGTAGGAATTTGCAATTGGTGAATTTCTTTTTCTACTGTATCAACTGCATCTTCTGGCCGCATCCGGCTCATTAAAAATGACCTTGCTACTGGTTGAGACATTAACTCCCTGCGCCACCCGGAAATTTGCTGCAATTTCTCACTTTTTCCCGCTAAACTCGCAAAAGGTTTTGCTAAGTGCAAGGCCCAATCAACGGCTGGGGTTTCCCACAGCAGCGGCCGCAAAGCATCGTATTGACCGCAAAAACTGTCGTCCCGAATTCCGGCTGGTGCTGCTAACACTAAACTGCTAACAGAATTAGGATATTTGAGTGAATATGCAGATGCTACCCAACCGCCAAAAGAATGTCCGATGATGCAGCAGGGTTCGATATTTAGTTGTTCTACAACTTGCCGGACAAAAGCAACTTCTACAGCTACGTCGTAGCGGATTTCTGGTTTGCTGGATTCTCCAAAACCCAACATATCTAAACTGATGCACCGAAACTGAGATTGCAATAACTCAATTAATGGCAGCCAGCAAGTCTTTTCTCCGAAGAAACCGTGCAGCATCAATAAGGGTCTGCCGCACCCGATGTCGAGGTAGGCGGCTGTTTGGGTGGTGCTATTGACAAATGTACTTAATGTGTGCTTGTGTCCTACAAGTGCTTGAGACTGCATGGGCGATCGACTCTTGATAGGTAAGAAATATTTGTAAAGAATTGTAACAAAAAAGCAGTCCAAAGGTTAAACTTCATTAAGGAGTACACAATGAGAAATAGACCATGATATTGTCTATGATTATTAGAAAATACTACAAACTCAAAGCAGGAGAACACTTTGAACTCTACTTTAAAACAGTACCCGGCTTGCTCTCTTCGTGAAGATGTCAGTGAGTACGTAGCACACCTACAGCTTCACATGACTTTACAAGCTCGCAACTTGCTCCCTACCATTACCACCGCTAAGGATAGTCGGGAACAACTGTTGCAGCAGACTCAGGCTCATTTTGAGAAACGAGTTTCTCGACAAGCTATTTAAACAAATTTGCGGTTTCCCCAATTTACGATCGCCCGCGATCGAACTTTCCCAAATTTCATCATCCCAGAAACCCGGTAGTCTCAAAAATACCGGGTTTCTTTTCGGCTAATTAGGTAGGGGGCCAGGTTTTGGGTAATATGCGTTGGGTTCTTTAATTTTATGTTTATGCGAATTCCGATTATTGCATTTTTGACTTTGGCACAGGTGGCTGGCGGTGAATTGGCGGCGCGGGCGATAGATCCGAGTGCCGCACCGACTGAGGCGGAGTTTAGAGAGGGAACCGCAGAGGCGCAGAGGGCGCAGAGGGAGGAGGATGAGGTCATTGGTGATAACTTAACGTTAAACCGACCGTCTCTGTTGTTTGTAGCGAAGTCTAGATCCCCCCTAACCAAGGGCGGGCACGGGGACACCGCCCCTACTAAGGGGGGGACAAGAAATATGCTCAAAGTCCCCCTTGTTAAGGGGGATTTAGGGGGATCTAGACTAGATGACAAGCGAAATTTGTTATCGGTTCCAGTCTTAAATAGTCACCAATCGGATGAGGTGAACCCAACTGTGCCAAATTGGCCGGCATTCGATGAGCTCGCAGCTTCTGGAGAAGTACGCGCGGCGCAGCTATCTCCTAGGGAATCTCCCTCATATCGTTTCCGGTTGCATCACAATAATAAAATCGAGTCAACAGTTAACACTCAACCATTGAGTTTTTCCACCCCTGCTTCAACAGTCAACAGTCAACAGTCAACAGTCAACAATCACCTGACGGTGCAACCGGAATTGATATCACTCAAGTCCAGCCACAATAAAGATTTTACATCTCTGTTAAAAACTCCGGTTCCGCTGGCGGCACAAGCGGAAATCCCCGAAGCCGTAAACAGCAACGCCCAACAGCTAGACGGTACTCTGCAAATCAGTCAAGCAAGCAATGCTGAAGGCGTTTACGTTGCAGAGGTAAAAATTCGCTTTGTCAATTCCCGAGGTGAAGCTGTTGATAAAAAAGGGAATCCGGTTGAGGGCAGAATTTCGGAAGATTTTATCCGAGGCGAGCTCAAACTCAAGGTGGGGGATAACTACAGCCGGGAAGTTGTACGATTGGATTTACAGCAGTTGCAGCAATTGGGATTGTTTGACAAAGTGACGGTTTCTACTGAAGAAGTTGGCACGGATGTTAATGTAATCTACAACGTTCAAGAGCGATCGGCTCGCTCTTTTAGCGTGAGTGCCAGTCTTAGCGATGATGTTGGCGTTGCTGTTCCTCTTTCCTATACCGATCGAACTTTCGGCCGCACCCCACAGCGGCTGTCGGTGGAACTTGAACCCAGCCTCCGAGGTATCCAGTACGATGTCCAGTTTGTCAGCCCTTACGTTGCCGCGGAAGACCGTTTGGGATACAGTGTGAGAGCTTTTGGCGATCGCAGAATATCGGAAATTTTCAACAAAGATATTGATTTGCCCAACGGGAACCGAGTTCGGGAAATTCGGGTGGGGGGAAATCTCAGGTTTACCAGACCTTTGGGCGATTGGCAATCGACTTTGGGATTAAATTATACAAATATCAGTACGCGCGATCGCAACTTAAATATTGCCCGCCGCGACGAACTCGGCAATCCTCTCACATTCAGCGGCAGCGGCGTTGACGAGTTATACACTGTTTCTTTTGGTGCGATTCGCGATCGGCGGGACAATCCATTCAACCCCACCAGCGGCTCGATTCTCAGCCTCAGTACCGAGCAGTCGATACCTCTGGGGCGAGGCAACATTGTGAGTAACAGGCTGTTAGCGAATTATATACAGTATGTACCACTAACTTTGCTCGGCATCAGCGAGTCCGAAGCCTTGCCCGAAATGCTGGCTTTTAACTTGCAAGCGGGCACGGTAATCGGGGATTTGCCACCAACGGAAGCTTTTCGCCTCGGCGGTCGCAATTCTGTGCGGGGTTACGATAGCGGGGATATTGGCAGTGGCCGGAGTTATTTTTTAGCTTCCGGCGAATATCGGTTTCCTGTCGGCAGGGACGTCGGCGGCGTGATATTTGTTGATTTTGCGTCGGATTTGGGCACAGGAGATAGCGTACTGGGAAAACCGGCGGTAGTCAGGGACAAACCGGGGACTGGGGCGGGTGTTGGGGTGGGTGTGAGGGTGCGATCGTCCTTTGGATTAATTCGCTTAGATGTGGGTGTTAGCGACTTCGGCGACATCAAATTTATACTCGGTACAAAGCAGCGTTTTTAAGAATAGTGCAACAGATCACTTAAACCACAGTCTTAAAAAGATTTTACTTGACGAAATTGCCGCCAAAGCCGTTGGCCCTGCATCATCAAACCTATCGGCCTCGGCTGGCGGGGTGTCGGTGATTGCTGCTAAGGATGGGGCGAGTTGTCTCACGAATAATTGAGTTGGATTTCTTTGCTCAACCTCCCAAGTTTTTGGTAGTAATCGAAATTGAGTGAAATACAGCACCTCGTTCAGTTGACAGTTGACAGTTGACAGTTGACAGTTGACAGTTGATAGCGACCTCTACCTGGAAGGAAGAGGATTGGAGTAAGGAATAGTCTTCTTTTAATTTCTCCCGCTTATGGGTTCCGGCTTTAAACCAATTCTTTCTGGTAAGGACACAACAATGTTGTATCCCTACTGTGTTGTAGGCAATTGACAATTGCTATATTTATTTAGGCTCGTAACTACTTAACGCTTTGGTTTCTTCACATCAACAGTTTTCGGCTTAGCCGCCGGAGTGCGCGGATAAAACTTAAACTTATTGAGCGCAGCACTTGCCGATTTAGCCACACCGCTATCTATATCTCGCAAAGCTTTTTGTAGTAGCGGAATCACTTTTTCCGACTTAATCATTGCTAGTGCTTCCACAGCAGCTTCACGCACCTCCGGGTGAATATCTTGAGCTAATTTTCCCAAGGTTTCTATTGCTCGCTGACCTTCGGCTCTCAGAGCATTAGCACCAGCCATTTTACCTAAAGCAGACGCTGCAAACTTGCGGGTTTCTTTGTCCTGACTTTGAACACATCCCATCAACTGCGGTAGGGAATAGCTTGGTGCTTGTCTGGCAATTGGAAGCTGTTGTTCGACTTCTGGTTGATGTAAATCAATTGGTTGTGGTTCCGAAAAATCTGTGTAATTTAACTGTTCTTCAACTTCTGTTTGATTTAACTCACTTGACAGTTCCTGCCAAACTTCTTCTTGTGATAAACCTTCGGCAAATTCTGTTGAATTTAACTGACTGAACTGCTGCTCCGGGACTTCTTGTTGTTGTACATTACTTTCGTACTGCTCTTGCAAAGACATGATAGTAGCTTGCATCTGAGCTTCGTGCTCTCTCAACTGCTCGTGAGCCGCTTGCAACTGACTCTCGTATTGCTCTTGCAAAGCCTCCATATTTAACTGCATCTCAACCTCGCGGTTCTCATATTCCTCAGCAGTTTGCCTCAAGCGAATTTCGTGTTCATTTTGCAAGTTTTGCAAATGTTGCTCCATCTGAGCTTGATAATTTAGATGCAATTCGTCAGCAACTCTGAGTAAATGATGTTCGTGTTCTGCTTGCAAAGATTGGATATTTTGCTGGATACTAGCATTGTTAGCGGCTTCTAATTCCTCGCTGATTTGTCGCCGCAGCTCGTACTCATCTACGCTGGCAACTGGTGGGAGCTGACTGTCGCGTTCTGCCAAAACTTGTTGGAGCTGATTTTCGTATTGAGCTGCAACTTGTTTGAGCTGGTTTTCGTATTGGGTAGTAACTTGTCTGAGTAAATTATCGTGTTCGATACTAGCTTTTCTAAGCTGATTTTCCCGTTCTCCTTTCTGAGATTCGACAGCTTGTTGCACCCGAGACATCTGAGCTAATTCTATTTCCTCACTAATTCTGCGAGTTTGCTGCAAGTATTCTTGCTTTTGCTTCTTTAAGCGCTTTTCCACTAACCAGTAAGCAACTGCTACCCCTGCCAAAAAACCTACGATCGCTCCTATGATACCCACAACTGAGATCCTCCCGACAAAATAGTGATGCTGGACTTTTTACATTTAACCATACAGCCTCCTGTAACCGCCCAGTAGCAACAGCCAGGCTGTCACTGCTAGCCAGTGAACCGCCACCGCAGGCCAGATAGAACCGCTTTGCAGGTAGGCGAGGGAGCACGCAACTCCCAAAATTGCCGCCAGTAGCAAAAATACTGGATTCATAAAGGTCGATCGACCAACCGGGTAAAAAGTCAGCGCGTTCAGCGGGTGGTAAACTACAAAAATCGCCAAACTCGCGCATCCCCAAAACCACAGGATTAACCCAGAAGCCTTCTCAAGCGGGTGCGGCAGCATTAACACCCGGAACAATAATTCCTCGGTGATGCCCGGACTTAACAAACAGCCAACGAGCACTCCCACAATTGTACGCCGAGAGGTTTGCACGTCTACTTTGAGAAATCCCGACCAAAAACCCACTGAAAGAGCGATCAAAGTGTAAACCAGCGCGAGCATAGCTGCAACCAGCCAATCAGTGAAATCGGGAATAGTTGAAAAAGCTAGGGTGACGCGGTTTATCAGGAATCCCGGCAGCGCGAACGCACTAAAATTTAACATAATCAAACTGGTCCTTAAAATTTTCAAACAGATGTTAGCAGTAAGTTGAGCCGTTTATTATGCAAAACCAATCATTGCCACCCGTCAGAGTCCGCGTTTTTGTTTCGGGATTAGTTCAAGGAGTAGGATTCCGATATTCAACGAGGAATCAAGCAAAGTATTTCGGCCTGGGCGGCTGGGTGAGAAATCTCCCCGATGGGCGCGTCGAGGCTGTCTTTGAAGGCGGCAAAAAAGCTGTGGAAGGAATGATTAGTTGGTGCCGCCGCGGCCCGACTGGTGCTACGGTTAGTGAGTTGGTATTGGAATACGAAGACCCGGAGGGCGATTCCCTTGGCGATAGCTCCGCCGCGCGTACTTTTGAGATCCGCCGATATAAAGAATAAAGGGCATAAACGGCGGTTTCAACCGCCACTATACAAAAGAAGTCTGCCTAGCCTAGGGCAGGCTTCGCCCACGCAGACTAAAGAATAGACGAGCAATTGCAAAAATCTATTTCCTATCTTAAAAATATCTGCGTTTATCTGTGTTTATCTGCCTTTCATCTGCGGTCAATCTATCAATCAAACATTTATGCAATTCAAGTCTAATAAAGAAAATCGGCGGTTGAAACCGCTACTCTACAAACGAAGTCTGCCTAGCCTAGGGCAGGCTTAGCCCACGCAGACTAAAGAATAAATCAGATAAAAAGGGCGAGTTTGGTATTGCCAATTATCAATGATGAGCAAGTTGAGTTAATTTAGCAAACAACTGAGCAACTTTCGTCAAATCTTTATCTCCCGGCGCTATTTCTACGCCGCTAGAAAGGTCAACACCGCTGAAGTTATTGCCGATCGCGCTATCAATTGCATTTAAAATATTATCGGGTGTTAAACCGCCCGCCAGCAGCCAAGGACACTGCGGTCTAAACTCTGATAACATCCTCCAGTCGATCGTTTTACCAGTACCGCCCAATTGCTCTGGATGGTAAGCATCCAGCAGTAAAGTATCGACACGAACAGCATAAACAGCAGCGGTGGCTAAAGTTTCAGGAGTCTTAACTCTCAGGGCTTTGATAATTTCAATTCCCGGAAAAAACTCCCGCAGCCGATCGCAATATTCCGCTGTTTCATCTCCATGCAACTGCACCCCGCTTAAATTTGACTCTGCCGCTACTTGACAGATATTTTCTATTGTGGTGTTGGCAAAAACCCCGATGCGATCGACATTTTCCGGCAACTGCTCGACAATCAGGCGAATTGTTTCTGGGCTGACATAGCGGGGGGAAGCCGGCACGCAGATAAACCCCAAAGCCTGGGCTCCCAAACGGGCGATCGCAATTCCTTGGTCTAATTTAGTGATTCCGCAAATTTTAACCCGCACTCCGACTCCTCCCTTCCGAATTTGTATCAAAATATAAACGAATTGTTAACTATTAAAACAAATCTTAGTTTAATGCAAAACGCTTTTTATAATCTTGGAACTCAATATATATGTGAAATCAGGAGATAAGAACGTGATCAACTCATCTTTGCTGTTAGCCATACAATCTACCACACCCTCAACACCGGAGTGGTCGCCACTGGTAGGACTGACAATGATTTTATGTAATTTGCTGGCGATCACGATCGGCTACTACGGCATCTCCAAGCAAAACCGCGGCAAGGGCCCAGCTTTACCCGTTGCACTCCCTGGAATGTTCAAAGGCTTCGGCGTACCAGAATTGCTGGCAACAGCCAGCTTCGGCCACTTGCTCGGAGCCGGAGTAATCTTGGGCTTGGGTAACGCCGGAGTTCTGTAAAAACCAGGGGAAAGGCAAAGGAAAGGGGAAGAAAAGATATAATAGAAACTCTTTCTTGCTCTCCTTTCCCAGGAAAATTCATGCAGACAGGTTGGCGAATCGGCTCTTTATTTGGCATCCCCCTACTTATAGATTATTCGTGGTTTATAATTTTAGCCTTAGCAACCCGCGAATACGCCAGTAGTTATCGCGTGTGGGGGCCTGCGCTCTCCTGGAGTGCGGGGTTGGCAATAGCTCTGCTGCTGTTTGCTTCCGTGCTCTTGCACGAACTCGGACACAGCTTGGCGGCGATATCGCAAGGCATCAAAGTTAATTCTATTACCTTATTCTTATTTGGCGGAGTAGCTTCGATCGACTCGGAATCAAAAACTCCCGGTCAAGCTTTTCAAGTAGCTATTGCCGGCCCTTTAGTCAGCTTTGCGCTGTTTTTAATCCTCGGTTTGGGTTCTCAAGTTCTTCCCCCGAAAAGTTTGCTAGCAATTGTCACCGAAAGGGTAGCACTAATCAATCTTGTTTTGGGATTATTTAACTTAATTCCCGGTCTGCCTTTGGATGGAGGACAAGTTTTAAAAGCAGCAATTTGGAAAATCACTGGCTCTCGATTTGCAGGCGTTCGCTGGGCGGCAAAAACAGGGCAACTTTTAGGTTGGCTGGCCGTTGCTTTCGGTCTGAGTTTATGCTTGTTAGCGCGCGAGTACGGCGGCTTGTGGATGGCGCTCATCGGCTGGTTTGGCATTCGCAATGCCACTGCTTATAGCCGATTTACTTCACTACAAGAAGCCTTGATTAAAATTAAAGCCGGCGATGCGATGAGTCGCGAGTTTCGAGTTGTAGATGCAGATTTGACTCTGCGAGAATTTGCCGATCGCTATTTGTTAGAAGTTAATCCGTTTCCATTTTACATTGCTGCGACCAACGGCCGGGATTTGGGCTTAGTGTCGATCGACGATATCCGCTTCACAGAACGCAGCCAGTGGCCACTTCAGACTTTGCACAACATTTTGAAACCCCTGGAAAAAACCCCGACAGTCTCCGAAAAAGCATCCATCGCAGAAGTAATTAACAAGATGGAAGCCCGTCAGCTTTCCCGAATCATCGTCCTCTCGCCGATTGGTTCAGTAGCAGGGACGATCGATCGGGGCGACGTGGTTAAAGTTTTGGCAAAATACCTCAAACCGCAGATTTCCGAAGCAGACATCAAGCGCAGCAAAGAAGAAAACAGCTATCCCCAAGGATTGCAATTAAGTGCGATCGCCAAAACCGCACAAGAAAACTAAAATTTTGGCATCAGTAAGGGGCATTTACGAGCGCGCCAATGTTAGATTGTTGAAACCAACAATTATTAATATGCCCAAATTCTTTCATCAATTTCATCGTCAGTTGAAGGAGAGACGGTGGAGTTGGAAAAACTTAACTCATTCCTTCCCCTTCGCTGACTTGCAACCTCTTGCTATTATCTGGATTGTCGTGACCGGAACTCTATTGGGAGTGCGGCATTTAGGCGGGTTGCAGCCACTAGAATTAAATGCTTTCGACCTCATGGTGCAGTTGCGGCCCGATCCTGGCCCTGACCCCAGGTTGCTGATAGTTGAAGTCACCGAGCAGGATATTAATACTATTGAAAAATGGCCAATTTCAGATCGCACTTTAGCAAAAGCGATCGCAGCAATAGCGCGTCTTGAACCCACAGCTATTGGCATAGATATGCTTCGCACGACTCCCTACGAACCGGGGAATGCAGAATTAGTCACTCAATTGAAAAACCCCAAAGTAATCCCCATTACCTTCATCGGCAGCTCTGAGTCCGAGCGAGTGCCCCCACCTCCCAATATACCAGACAAGCGAGTAGGATTTAACGATGTAGTAGTCGATCCAGACCGTATAGTGCGTCGAAATTTGATGTTGAGGGGCGATGGCAAAAGGACAGTGTATTCATTTTCGATGCGGCTAGCTTTTGCCTATTTTAATAGCGAAAAAATAGCTTCTCAAAAAACAGAAAAAAACGAACTTCAGGTAGATAAAACAGTATTTTCAAAGTTGCGTTCTGACTCAGGAGGTTATCAGAACATAGATGCCGCAGGCTATCAAGTCCTGCTCAATTACCGCTCTGCTGAAAATATAGCCAAGAGCGTGACACTAACTCAAGTGTTGCAGGGAAAAGTTGATCCTAAATTGGTGAAGGGTAAAATAGTGCTAATAGGCGTTACAGCCCTAAGTGTCAACGATTTATTTTTTACCCCTTACAGCGCTCGTGCAAGAGAAAACCAGCCGATGCCTGGGGTATTAATTCACGCAAGGGCCACCAGCCAAATTCTCAGCGCAGTTTTAGATGGCAAAGGGCTGTTTTGGTATTGGGATGAATGGCAAGAAATACTCTGGATCGCTGTTTGGAGTGCCGTGGGTGGCTGTTTAGCTTGGCGGCTAGAAAAATCGCTGAATTTGATCGCGATCGCGATCGCAGCTTGCGGCTCATTAGCGGGATTCACATTTTTCCTCTTCATGCAACAGGGGTGGATACCTCTAATGGCCCCTACCCTGGCACTTTTAATCACCGCAGGAGTCGCAGTCACCTATAAATACGAGCAGTCGAGGCAACAGCAAGGGATTGTGATGAAATTATTAGGACAACAAACTTCACCCGCGATCGCAAATGCCTTGTGGAAAGAGCGCGTCCATCTGCTCGAATCAGGGTTATTGCCAGGGCAAAAAGTTACTGCTACCATCATCCTCACCGACTTGCAGGGTTTTAGTACAATCTCCGAAAAACTACCGCCAGAAGTAGTAATGAGTTGGTTAAATGAGTATTTATCAGCAATGGCCCAAGAAGTCCAAAAACATCAAGGCGTGATTAATAAATTTACCGGAGATGGAATGCTGGCAGTATTTGGCGTACCCATTCCGCGCACCACTCCAGAAGAAATTGCGGAAGATGCTCGCCTCGCCGTATCTTGCGCTTTAGCCATTAGTTCCCGCTTGCCACAAATGAATCAAAATTGGCTCACACGCGGTTTACCGGCCGTAAAAATGCGAGTAGGCATCTTTACAGGGCCTGTTATGGTGGGTAGTCTGGGAGGCACAACCCGTTTAGAATATGGAGTGATCGGCGACAGCGTAAATATTGCCTCTCGACTCGAAAGCTGCGAAAAAGATCGGCACGAGGACACTTGCCGGATATTGATTGCAGAAGAAACCTTACTGCATCTGGCAGACCAATTTGAAGTAGAATCTTGGGGAGCTTTACCGTTAAGAGGCAGGGAACAAAAAGTTAATGTCTACCGCATTTTGGGAATAAAACAGAAATAAAAAGACACCATTTCTCCCTAAAAAACCATGAAGCCCATGAAAAAAATTACTAAGTTTATCCTGAATCTGACATCAGTTGGATCAATAGTATTGATCGCCACACTTAACGCTTCCCTCTTTCCAGTTGTGGGACAGGATATAGATATAGAGATAGATGACGGGCCAGACACTAGACCGGGAGGGCCACGCGCTAGACCGGGAGGGCCGCGCTTCGTTCAGCCCCGTGAAGATATGGATGAGCTACCCCCCACTCAACCAGGACGCCCTGTGCGCGGTGGCTGCGCGAGTATTAGTCAGCTAGGTCTCACAGCCTTAGTGCCTACAAATAAGAAGGGACGGACTGTTTCCGACTATCCAACGTTCTTTTTCTACTTGCCTCGAACAGAGGCGCAATCAGCCGAATTTATCCTAAAAGATGAAAGCGGCAAGCAGATTTATAAACAGGATCTCACAATTAGCAATTTATCCGGGGTGATCGGCGTTAGTATCCCCCCTAAGCAAAATGTGCCTCCCTTGGAAGTAGGCAAAAGTTACACTTGGAATTTTACAGTGATTTGCGACTCTCAAGACCGATCGGCCGATCAGATCGAAATCGGTACTGTAGGGCGAGTTGAACTCAGTGCAGATATCCGCCGTCAATTAGAGAAGGCTGATCCGCGCGAGAAAACCTTTATTTATGCTGAAAATGGGATTTGGCAAGAGGCTCTCAGCAATCTAGCTGCCGCTCGTCGCGATCAGCCTAATGATACAACGTTCAAGGCTGATTGGGAAAGTTTGCTGGATTCTGTGAAATTGGGCGAAATTGCCAAAGAGCCGATCGTTCAAACTCAGCCACAGCCATAAGCTGTACTGCATATAAATTTAACTTTTTTGGCAACGTTAGAGCAACGGGCCAGAAGACTTTTAATAAAAAGAAGTGTACAAGTTTTTAACTTGTATCAGTAACAGCCAAGATGGCTGTTCTACAATAAAAATTCTTTGTTGTGGAACGGCCATCTTGGCTGTTCCCAAAAGGCGGTATACCCACAATAATTATTCCAGAAAGCTCTTGTGGAACGGCCATCTTGGCTGTTCCCAAAAGGTGGCAGTAAAGCCCACCCCCAAATATGCAGGTTAAATGTGAAACAGCTTAGGAATGAAAATTTAATAACTTTAGCGTCTGCTAAATAGTCGGAACTGCACGATAATTCCATTTTGGTAGATAT
>NZ_JAUBRI010000029.1:0-78693 GCF_036701795.1 Microcoleus sp. N9_A1 | reverse complement strand
TATTCTCTCCCGGCGCGGTGGCTTTAGTTCTTCTCAAAGCCACCGTTCTCATCTTTATTTAGTCTAAAGTACAGTAAGGAGCGATCGAGCTTTTTCAGGAGTATCTATTTCCACTGTATTGCTGGGAATCCAGCGATTTTCTGACTGCAAAACTGTAAAATCTTGTTGTTTCAAATGACACTCCCCGCTCTTTCATAGACTGGGATTCTTGGTTCATAGATCCCTTATTTTTTAGCTCGAATTACTAAATCAATTAACTGTTCTCGTCCCCAGAGTTGTACCCCATTCGCTTGAGCCAGTTTATGAGCATTTGCAGTAAACTCGCTGTTCGTAATTGCGATCGCATCCTGGGCCCCGTAATACTTAACAGCACTCACCACTTCTTGCACAGCGGAATTTCCCACCTTGCCTTGATAGCGTTTTGCCTGAACAACGGTTTTTTTGCGGGCTTTAGAGAGAATCAAGTCCGCACCAAAATCCCCCGTTTTGGGTGTCATTTCGACCGCATAACCGAGATTGCGGAAACAGCAGGCTAAAAATTCCTCAAACTCTTCTCCCGTCATGCGATCGACCTGATCGATTAAATACCCAATCTCTGGGACTTCTAACCGCGTAGAACCTGCTAAAATCTGCTTAAATTTTTTCAGCAGAATTGCACTCAACTTAGCAGAAGGAGAATGAGCAGGTCGAGAGGGAGTTGGTGATTCAGTATCGATTAAATCAGCAATTTTGGGCAGGTCTAATATCGTAGCAACTTTTAAGATTTTTTTGAATTTTTGTAGCATATTTGGATTCAATTTATTAGTAGAAGCAGAATCAGAAGATCAAGAGGGAATTTGTGATGCAGCTTGGACTTCAGTTTGTGCTTCAGTGGGTGGCGATACCGCATCCTCGATCAAAGTTGGCGGGGCTTGTTTTTTCGCTTGCTTTCTTTTGCTCAAAACAGCCCGTTGAATTGTCAGCAAAATTTTCCCCTCTTGTTGATTAATTTCACCGTCAGCCTCGATGATCTCAGTGCATCGCTTTAAAAGTGGTTCGGCAAAGTCAAGTTCGAGTTGTGCGAGTAAAATATCCAACTTGGGAAGCAATTTAGACTTATTTGTCACAGCTTCAATCTCAGCTAAAGTCCTGGGATTTAAATTCGTTGCTTGTAATTCCGGTAATAACTGATCCCATCGGGTAAATTTTTGGCTGGCATAGACGACATACACCAAAATCCAATCCATTACGGTTTGTTGTGCGATCGCTTTTTCTAAATATTGCTCACTTTCCGCTTGCAATACCTCTCGTAAATCTCCCAGCTTAGTTTCGATTTTCGAGGAATCGAGATGCGCCTCATAAAACCGACAAGCACCGTATCCCAGCGCGTAAATCATTGCTGCACTGGCGCTAGCATTAATCACGGCACCAGCCAAGGGAATATTGCTGACAAGGGTAACTCCAGCTTCGATCGCTAAATTGCTCCCCAAGGATAAACCGAAAATAGCGACAACTTCTTTTTGGCGATCGCTCGATCGCAAATCCATTCCATAGGCAGCAGCAATTTGATAAACCAACTCGGCAGATAACGCCGTAATTGCCGCTAAATCCATGCCAGCCAAAGCCAAAGCCGTGCCGGGGACTAAACTGCTAGCCAAGCCAGTTCCTGCCGCTAGCAAGGCTTTTTGCACCATCAAGTGATGTGCAATCTCTTGGGGTTTCTCGTGAGGATATTGGCGCTGTAACTCTCGAACTTTCGCCTCGGCCTTCACGACATCAACTTTATTGATCGCATTAACTAACCAGTCGATTTTGAAATTTTCAGTCAGTTTTTTCAAGATAGGACTTTGGGAAATCGAACCGAGGGCTGAACCGAAAAAATTGGGAACTTGCAGTGCTGCACTTCCAGCACTCGCCGCTGCATTCCCCACAGCACTTGCGGTATTAACGATCGCACTTCCGGCACTGCCTGCTGCATTCCCCACCGCACTCGCCGTATTAACAATCGCACCTCCGGCACTCGCCGCCGCACTCCCTACCGCACTCGCCGTATCAACAATGGCACTTCCGGCACTGCCTGCTGCATTCCCCACCGCACTCGCCGTATTAACAAAAATCGCACTTCCAGCACTGCCGGCTGCATTCCCCACCGCACTCGCCGTATCAACAATCGCACTTCCAGCACTCGCCGCCGCATTCCCTACCGCACTCGCCGTATTAACAAAAATCGCACTTCCAGCACTCGCCGCCGCACTCCCTACCGCACTCGCGCTTGCAGAGACGGCTCCGAAAACGGAACCGAACCAATTGGATGTATCCTCTGGTTTAGCCTGCACATCCGATTTGGATCGATCGCTAATTTCTGCTACTTCGGTTGCTGATGGAAGTTCTTCTGAGTCGCTGCTGTCTGGGTTGATTTTGTTTTTATCTGGCATGGGTTTATACCATTTATAAAAAAGGTGGGTACAAAAAAATAGTAGATTTGTTTCCTTAGTTCTTGAAAATAACAGGTGCGTCGCTATTAAATTGTCGCTCTTTTTTGATGATTGTTGATGGCGACGCACCTACGAATTTTGCTAGTCATGGATGCGGACTAAAGTCCTCACTACGAACCAAGAGAGTTTAAGTCATACTCAAAGACATCAATTCATCGGTCATTTCAAAATTAGCCGTTACGCTTTGCACGTCGTCCAAATCTTCCAGCGCATCCATTAACTTAAGGAGCGATTTGGCTTTTTCAGGAGTTTCTATTTCAACTGTATTGCTCGGAATCCAGCGATTTTCTGACTGCAAAACTGTAAAATTTTGTTGCTTTAAAACATCAGCAAGCTTTTCCAAATTAGGCACACTTGTAAAAACCTCTGCACCTTCAGTATCCTCATCAATTAATATCAAATCATAGGATTCTGCTTCGGCTTTTAGGGAAGCTTCAAACAATTGTTCCTCATCAATCTGGCCGCTGATCGTACAAACTCCTTTGTGGTCAAACATCCAGCCCACACAACCAGTTTCGCCCAAATTGCCGCCATTTTTACTAAAAGCTTCTCGCAAGTCAGCCGCCGTGCGGTTGCGGTTGTCTGTCAGCGCTTCAATCAGTATCGCAACTCCTCCCACGCCGTAACCTTCGTAGCGAATAGCTTCTAATTCCGAACCTCCCCCCGCCAAGCCGGCACCTTTGGCGATCGCCCTTTCTATGTTTTCACTAGGAATATCAGCCGCCTTGGCTTTTTCAATAGCAGTCCGCAGTTGAAAATTACCAGCGGGATCGGGAACTCCGCTGCGGGCGGCGACAATAATTTCGCGAGATATTCTAGCAAAAACCTTGCCTTTAGCGGAATCAACTCTCGCTTTTTGGCGTTTAATAGTCGCCCACTTACTATGTCCAGACATACCGATTTAAGATTTTCGATTTATAATGTGCGATCGACATCAAATAAACGTAGGGTGTGCAGTGTGCACCTTACACACATAGCATAAAATGCGATTTTTTGCACGAATCTCATCTTTAATTAAAGCGGACAACGGTTTCAGAGTCCGTGAGGTGGGAAGTATCGCCATTAAGTGCGATCGACCATTCGTCCTCACCCCGCACCACTTTCACCAAACAGCACAGAGAAGCGTTAATTTCCGTTTCAACACCGCCGGCCAGCCCGATCGCACTTCCCAAAACCGAAGCACCGTGACCTACTAATAACATATCTTCGGGAAACTCAGCCGCGAGGCGTTTAGCAGTTTCCCCCGCCCTTTTGAGACAAACTTCTCCGGTTTCGGGATAATTAGCAATACCGCCTTTGTAGGAAGCATCAACCCTCGGAAAACGCCTGCACAAATCTTCGACAGATTCAGTTTCCGGCATTTCAGTCATCCATTCAGGATTCAGCCATTCGCACAGTCCCCACTCTAGTTTAATTGACAAATCGAGAGCTTCCGCCGCGTGATTTGCAGTTTGGACAGTTCGCAGAAAAGGGGAAGCGAAAATGTGAGAAATTCCTTCACCTTTGAGGCGATTGGCGAGTTGTTTGGCTTGAACGTGACCGTCTTCGGAAAGGTGCGGATCGTAGCGGTGTTCTGCGGTGAGAAACCAGTCGGGGTTAACGAAGTCGATGCGGTTTCCGTGTCGTGCGATCCAGACTGTTTGCGGCATTAGTTCTTGTTAAGTTGGCTGCGGGCGATTTCTATTAAAGTCTTTAATTTATTTTACCGTACTGTGCGTTATAATCATCGCAACTATTTGACATTGCGCTAGAATTGAATCAGTCACTCTCTATGATCCAATGGCTCAATCTATAAAGCAACTCCACGCCCAAATTCAGGTCATGCCTAGCGATGCAGTTAAGGCGATCGTGCTTTCATGGCTGAATCTGTCCAACGCTAATCTCAGCGACTTTGAACGCTTAATCGCAGAAATTGTGGAGGAAAATGAGGGATATCAGTGGGGAGAAATTGATACAGCAAACCAGTTTCACGCCCTTAGCGAAGAACAAACCATCGCAAGCAGTCTCTCCGTCTTGGAAGATTACCAGACTAGCAAGATAGGTGTTTCTGGCGATCGGGTTAAGGAATGGGCCGATAGTTTAGGAAGCGATCGCGAATTGCCATGCCCTCAGTAATTTGGACACCCCCAGCCCTAGCAGCACTCGATCGGCATCGCCAATTCCTGGCCGAAACTGACCCCAATCTTGCGGTTAAAGCGATTCAAAAGATTGTAGAGGTGGCAGAAAGTTTGCAGACATATCCACAAAGAGGTGCGATCGTTGAACAAGCCCCTGGTCTGCGCAAACTAATTGTGACCTTTGGGAAAGTGGGTTTTGTTCTACATTACGCTATCCTAAACGATGAAGTCCTAATTTTGCAAATTTATCACGGACGACAACAGCGTCCAACCTGAGTTGTGCAGACGAAAGTTTATAAAGACGCGATTTAGCAGTCACTTGGTAACTCGCAGCATCTTATTTCCGCCTTTTTGAAACTCATAGGGAGCCTCTTGAACTTCCACACGAAAACTTCTATTTTTCAATTCGGCAATAATTGGATTTAAGTGCTCGGATTCCTCCCCGCTAAAACTCTGCAACAGCGGAAATACCCGCACTTCCTTTGCAACCCGACACATTTCTGTAATTGCTTCTATATGAAACTCTTCCGAAAGCAGATGAGAATAAGCAAATAAGAAATGGCTGCACAAAGCTAAATCAAATTGACCGTTCTCGAAAGGTAAAACTGGCAATTCAGCATTTATGTAGCGGCCTTGCTCCAAACCAGAGGGAAAATCTGCTAAAAATTCCTGCATCGCCTTCATCCGCACTTCGCCTAGCTGGTACGGCGATTCAAAATTGTTCCACAAATAGCCGTCTACATTTGCCTTAACGCCCTCAATCACAGTTTGATATGTTTCTTGGATGCGATCGCCAATTTCCACCGCCGTAAACTGATAAACTGGATCGCAAGAAATTACTTTTTTACCTTGGCGAGTCATTTCGGCATTGAAACTCGCCGGGCCGCCCGCACAATCAAGAATTGCCAGCTTGAGGTCACTTGAGGTCAAGCTAAACATTCCTATGTATTCATCCAAGCAGCGTCCCCAGGGAATTACTTTATCCAATTTTAGTGACACTTGTCTTTGTCCTGCAGATAGAATTATCTAATATTTTACCTCAAATCAGGGTGGTTTTTTCCTATCTCCTTTCTGTGGCGGGTTGATTTGTATCCCGAGTTATGTATGAAGAATTTTGCTCAAACGAGATCCTAATCCTGACAACAGTTGGCGGGCTTTACACTTTCTTTACAAAGAAGCGGCAAAATAGTTAAGTGCGATCGCACAATTTTTATGCTTGCACCTGTGGATTTTGCAGCGCAGCGAGGCTACACTGGACAGCAGGGAAAATAAACTAAAATCCACTAGCTAAATTGCTCTTGTTCATTGGCAGGCTGCAACCAGGGAAGAAAGATGAAACATACCATTCAAACCGCTACAAGTCTGAGTTTGTCAGCACTCCTGGTGCTATTGAGTTCGCTGCCCAGTAGAGCTCAGTTGCCTGCCGTCAGAACTCCTGCAGCTACTCCTACCCCAAACCGGCCGAGAGTACCGCCCCCGCCTCTTCCGGGTTCGAGTTTGCCACCGAGCGGCAATCTTGGTTCGCTCACACAAGAAGCAGCTTATACTTTAGGATCGGGCGATCGCATTGCTTTAGATATTTTTGGCGTCCCTGAATTCAGCAAGGAATATCAAGTGTTAGTTGATGGGACACTCAATTTGCCAATCATTCGCAGCGTCTCAATTCAAGGGTTGACGCTGCAACAAGCCGCTAATGTGATTACCCAGCGATACGAACCCTTCATCAATGTTCCCGTTGTTACCGTGACTGTGATCGTCGCTCGCCCCCTAAATATAGGTCTTGCCGGTGAAGTTACTCGCCCGGGTTCCTACAAGATTAATCCCACTAGAGAAGGAGGAGGAGTAAAATTCCCGACTTTGATGGAAATGCTGCAACTTGCACAAGGGGTGACATCAGCAGGAGATATGCGAAATGTCCAAATTCGTCGTCCCCGCAGGGGCGCGCCGGAGCAAGTTACTAATGTTGATTTGCAGGATTTTTTAGACACGGGAAATTTGCGTCAAGATGTCACGATTCGAGATGGAGATACAATTTTTGTACCGACAGCAAGGGCCCTGAATACTCAAGAAGTTCGTCAAAGAGCCAGTGCTAATTTTTCCGCTGATATTACTAAACCAATTGGCGTGGTAATTGTCGGGGAAGTAAACCGGCCGGGGCCTTATACTGTATTTGCTTCGGATGTGCGATCGAGCAACCAACAAACCGAGTTGAGTTTTGTATCTATCGACCAACAGCAAGGAGCAGTTGTAGGCTTACCAACAATAACTAGAGCACTGAAAATTGCTGGTGGTATCACTACAGAAGCTGACATTCGCCGCGTGCAAATCCGCCGCCGAGTCAGAGGTGGCAACGAACAAACTATCATGGTAAATCTGTGGGATTTGCTGCAAAAAGGCGACACAACTCAAGATATTTTGCTGCAAGAAGGAGATAGCGTCATTATCCCGAGTGCAGCTACTGTAGATGTAGCTGAAGTTTCTCAAGTCGCAAATAGCAGTTTTTCTCCGAACGCGATTAGCATCAATATTGTAGGAGAAGTAATTAGGCCTGGGGCTTTGCAGGTGCGGCCTAGTACATCCCTGCACCAAGCTTTGCTGACCGCAGGCAGTTTCAATCAATTGCGGGCTAAAAAAGACAGAGTGGAACTATTGCGTTTGAACCCCAACGGTACTGTTTCTCGCCGCACGATAGAGGTGGATTTTGCTCAAGGGTTGAATCCTGAAAATAACCCAATTCTGCGCAACGAGGATGTGATTCTGGTAGCGCGATCGGGCTATGCTAGGGTAGGAGACAATATCAACAGTTTCTTACAGCCGATCGCAGGAGCTGCAACGGGGATCAGCGCTGTTAGCGGCGTTCTTACTGGGTTTCAAACAACTATCAACGCTTTTCAAAACTTATTTTTGGGAGGGGATTTCGAGCGAAAAAATCAGCTCAGACAGATTCGCGAACAACGTCAAGACAGACAAGAGCAACGTGAAGACAGACTGCTAGAAAGAGAGCTACAACGTGAAGAAAGACAGCGGCAAGCTGAAGACAGACTGCTGCAATTTGAAGACAGACGCTTGCAACTCGAAGACAGACAGAGGCAGATAAATGTTGAAAATCAGCAACTTCAACTTCAGCAGCAGCAACTTCAGCTCCAAAATCAGCAGCAAATGCAGCCACAGCAAATTCAGCCAACTACTCCTTGATATGACTCGGGCGTTGAAAGTTAGCCACCCTCTTGATGAATCGGCGGTTGAAACCGCTGCATAGAGTCAAACGAAGTCCACGCGGACTAAGAAATAAAAGGGGTATTAAAACCGGATTTGCTATGACATGGCACATCCCAAATCTACGGCAAACATCCTAGGCGTTGCTGATTTACGGTATGAAAAGCTAAATAGGACCCTCATAGAAACCAGTATCCACAAAGCTTTTGGATTTTAAAGAGATTTTTTTTCATACCCTGATTAAGCAACGCCTGAGATTGCTTCACTGAGTTCGCTGGGCGACAGAAATACGTTACTTTTGCGTAAGTCCTGTAATCCTAACAATTCGAGCCTTGAAAGCTATAAGTGGCTACATCAAAGTTCAGTTGACAGTTGACAGTTGATAGTTGATAGCGACCTCTACCTGGAAAGAAGAGGATTGGAGTAATGAATAGTCTTCTTTTAATTTCTCCCTACAAGGCTTGGGGCTTTAAACCAATTTTTTTTGGTAAAGGTTCGATGGAGATTGATCCCCTGTGTTCATGTCCCAAACTACATCAATCATGAGAAATTTTTTGCATTATAGAAAATTAATCCACCTTTCCCACCCAAAAGCTCAGGTTGCAAAACCTGATTTAATTTGCCGCTGCGAAACCCCTCCAAATCCAAAGTCGCGTACACAAAACCAAACTCCTGAAACACCGCCACCAATGCAGGCAAATCCGTATTTACCACAAACTCCTGAATCTCCTCTGCGGGTAACTCAATGCGGGCCGTATCTCCATCCGATCGCACTCGCAAATTTTTCAGTCCCAACTGTCGCAAATAGCGTTCAGCGCGCCCCACTCTTTGCAACTTTCCCACGGTGATTTCTTCGCCGTAAGGAAAGCGCGAACTCAGACAAGGTTGAGCGGGTTTGTCCCACCAAGGCAAACCCAATTCTTTTGCCAATTGCCGCACTTCAAATTTAGTCATGCCTACTTCTGCTAAAGGCGATCGCGCGCCACGTTCCTTCGCAGCCTGAATTCCGGGACGGTAATCCTTTAAATCGTCACCATTAACCCCATCCACGACATAAGGATAACCCTTTGCTAGTGCTAAGGGTTTCAAAGTATCGTGCAGTTCGCTTTTGCAGAAATAGCAGCGGTTAACCGGGTTAGAAGTGTAATTGGGATTGGCCATTTCCTGAGTTTCTACTTCCTGGTGGGCAATGCCAATTTCTGCTGCTTGAATCCGCGCATCTTCTAAATCTTCTGGCAGTAAAGACGGGGAAACAGCAGTAACTGCCAAAGCGCGATCGCCCAACACATCAAAAGCTATTTTTGCCACCAAAGTGCTGTCAATTCCGCCCGAGTAGGCAATCAAAGCCCGTTCCATCTGTGCGAAAATATCTTTTAATTGTTCTAGTTTTTCTACTAACATAATTTCAACTTTTTGTTACAAACAGAGAAGTAAGAAAGCAAACTCAAGAAAGAAGGATGAAGAAAGCATATCTCGATCGGGTTCCCTTCTTCCCTCGAACCTCTTCCTTCTTCCGACTTCCATCGGACTTCTAATGCTATTCTGGATCGATACCGAGGGCTGCCAATCGAGCCAAAAGTTCTTGATTTCGCTGTCTTTCCTGTTCCAGCAGCGTCTGGGCTAACTCTTTGTCTTGCTGTTGGCGATCGGCTCGCTGGCGTTCATTTTCTGCCCGCTGGCGTTCATTTTCTGCCCTTTCTTCCGGCCACAAAAGCAGTTCTCCTTCAGCATTCCACCAGCGCAGCCAATATCCCGTTCTACCTTCGCGAGTTCCCTGCCACACTCCCAGAAATAGATTTAATCCAGGTATTAAATAACGGCCGTTTTCATCAGGATTTTGATTTTCATAACGCTCTGATTCAAGCGCATAAACTTCTATTCTGCCTGTATGCGGTCGAAAAATGACATAGCGAGGAACTTTGATTACTTGTTCGTAAAAAAACCACTTGCCGATTTCTTCTGTGTGTTCGACAGAGTATTCATCGCCGTAAGTAGCTGATAGAAATTCCATCACTACAAAAGGGACAGTTCCTTCGGTATGAGGCGTGTAACTGCGGCGGGGATAGTTGTGAGGCAAAGGTTGAACCGGCTGCACGTACATCCAGTCTGGGGCTTTGCAAATAGTGCGATCGTCCACAGCAGCACACAAAGCAAAATTAGAAACTATTAGTGCGTCTTGCATTAGTTCCGGGGAATCCACTACAGACTGGCGCAAACCGTTAGCTAGCAAGGGATGGTCTATATCGTCTACAGGGTCGTCTGGTAGGATGAAATCATCGGGTAGCAGTGGCCAAGTAATCTTGAGCTGCGATATCGGTTTGTGAATTACAGGCGTCATAAGTCACCTCATTTTACCAATAAAAGTTTGAGTTTTAGTCGAGATTGGCGATCGATAACCTTGTCTATATCTTAGCGCGCTAATTCGATAAAATTGGTTCGCAGTCAGGACTTTAGTCCTCCCAATCCTAGGACTAAAGTCCGATGCTGCGAACTGTTTAAAATTCCCTACGGGAAAATATGGCGATCGCAATTGACAACAACAGCACCACATACACCAAACCGTAGCCAGCATCTGTAATCAAACCTGCCAAGTAAGGAACTTGTCCGTAAACAGCATCGTTTCTCAAATTGAATCTGGCTAAATCCGGCAAAACCAGATAAAGTCCCATCATCAATTGTTCAAGGCCAGGATTTTTAGTTAACTTGCCCAACGCCACTAAATCCCGCGTCGAATGTCCCATTAAATAAACGCCAAATGTCAGTAAAGTTGCCAGCAGCGAACTGCTAAAAACCCCAAATAAAATCCCGACACCGGCCATGAGACACAGCTCAAACCAGACAAACAACGAAGCGATTAAAATGCTTTCCAAAGGGAAAGGAATGCGGCTCAAACTCAGAATAGCCAGATAGATAACAGTCATTGCCGCTACAAGCACCGCCAGCACCGCCGACAGCCCTAAGTGCTTGCCCACAATTAACTCAGCCCGGCTTATCGGCTTAGCAATTAACAGGTAAACAGTCCGCTTTTCTATTTCTTTGTTGACCAATCCGGTAGCCACAAAAACTGTGGCAATTAGGCCGAGGAGGCTCATAGCAGCCAAACCGACATCTAAGATAATTTTCTTCTCGGTTGTCGCCGCCAATTCCGGTATCAACCGTACCGAGGCTCCCATCAACAGAGCAAAAATAATAATTAAGTAAAGGATGCGATCGCGAATTACTTCCCAAAATACATTGGTCGCGACTGTCAAGATTCTTCTTAAATTCATCTAGTTATTAACCCGCTGGAAACTTTCGCCATACTTTAATATAAGGAAGAAGGAAGAAGGAAGAAGGAAGAGGGAAGAGGGAAGAGGGAAGAGGGAAGAAGGAAGAGGGAAGAGGGAAGAAAGAGGATTTTTTCCATCTCAGACTCTCAGGCGCTCCCACTCTCAGACTCTCCCACTCTCCCGCTATACCGATCGCAATTAGTTAACAGAGACAGAATCAAACTTGACTGTCCCCCGGCGTTCCATCTTTTTTCTGTCCGGGTTGAGAGCGTTTGATGGCACCGCAGGTTACAGTCGCCCTATTGGCTATCGCGAACACCTCGCAAGATTTGGTAAACGAATATATTTCCGGTCTAAAAACCAATCCCAGCCAAGTTGCCTGCATCTCTAACTGATAGCGGGACTCTCCTTGGACGATCGAAGTTTTGACATCCCACCTCGCATCTTCTGCGACTACCCCAGTTGTTTTTAAGGCTTGATTCCGCAGAAAAAATCGCTCGTTGTCAATATCTATTAACATTTGCTCTACTTGCGCCCACGGTTTTGTGCGGGCTTCATTTTGCAGGTATCGCTCCATTTCATTGAGGATAACAACTCCTCTGGAGCGATTAATAGTTGGCTGTTGAAATGTCACCACATAATCGCTTTGCCTCAAATCCTGAGATAAAACGCTCGGATACTGTTGTATCCAACCTTGAATTAAAAAGTGAAAAGTAAACCAACAGGAAAACAGCAGGTGAACTAGAGTAATCATCAAAAACTGAGGGCGCATCAACTCGCTGATACTTTCCCGTTTTGAATCGCTCTTCCAAACCCTTATGATAGCAAGAATTACTACTGCTATAATTGGTCCGGATATCCATGCTATTTCCTTCCTATCCGACGGCAATCTTATCAGTAACCACAAGCCAATTAAGATGCTTGTCACCCACGGACTCAGACTTACTCCTTTAATCACAAAAGGTTGCTGGCTGGTCAGCAAACCCATTGAAAGCGTAAAAAATAACCAGCTCATATCAAAAAGCAGAGTTCTCGTCCGCCAGTCAGTGACTGCCGCCACTGTCAGCAAAGCTAAAAAGATGCTGAGCAGTAAAGGAGTCTTCCAGTGGACAACTTTAGGCGGAATCATCGCCTTTTGGATTTTTTTATTGGTTTCCCAAAGGTTGTTCGTCAGCTTAGTGAGTTGCTGAGTGGCATCAAAAAATTGCTTCATCATAAATTTCAATAGACGCTTTGCAAAAACAACACGGTTAAAATAACGACATTGCTAACAGTGTGGGCGATTAAAATTCCTCCAAACTGGGTAGTTACTTGAAAAGTTTTTTTGGGAGGACGGCGGGTGAGGGTGGGTGGTCCTAAAAACTGAGGTTTGGAAGCTTTTTTATTGCCTAAAACCATGTTTTCTATGAATTCTAATCCCTGCCATTTAGCTAGAAAAGTCACTGCTAATACTGAGACTGCTATCATAGTTATTGGAGCGTAAACATTATCCCCACGTCCTAATAAAATATAACCGATAAGCTGTTCCCGCAAATCTTTGGGAAGAACGCTTTCAATGCCGAAGAAAACTAACCAGCCTACGAAAGTGCAAGATAGATTGAGGATGGCTGTATATTCAATGCTAGTTTTGGGGCCGAGTTTAAGTAGTTTTTGCAAAAACCACGATTCGATCGCGATCGCCAAAAACATAATTAAAATTTGCACCAAAACAGTCCGAAATGGGAAAACACTCGCAATCATAAGCCTTTAGGTATATCAGTCCGTGTTAAATTTTAATTGTACAGCACAAACGGAATAATCTTAACCAGAGGTTTGAGCACCTGATTGCGTTAAATCGCTGCTTAAAAGATTGGGGGTTAGAACTTATCGTATAATCTGTTGAGATCCGCCAACAGAATGGAAAAATTAAACATTCAAGGCGCGCGATCGAATACCCACCCCGCTACAGACTCAAACAACTGCTGATTATGGTAAGGAATGGCATTGGTATTCGGACAGCCTCATCCCGGTCGGAACGCGCCGCGGGTCAGATTCACGTCTACGACGGCGCTGGTAAAGGCAAGTCTCAGGCAGCTTTGGGAGTAGTGTTGCGGTCGATCGGGCTGGGTATCAATTCTGACTCGCCCACGCGAGTCTTGTTGCTGCGCTTTCTCAAAGGCCCCGGCCGCTCCTACGACGAAGACGGGGCAATAGAAGCCTTGCAACGGGCATTTCCGCACTTAATCGACCAAGTGCGTACCGGCAGAGCCGAATATTTTGGGGCCGAAGCAATCACCCGCTTCGATCGCGCCGAAGCTCAGCGAGGGTGGGATATCGCCAAAGGAGCGATCGCCAGCGAGCTCTATTCCGTGGTGGTGCTAGACGAACTAAACCCCTTATTGGACTTGGGTTTGCTGCCAGTTGACGAAGTAGTCCAAACCCTCAAAAACAAACCAGAATATTTAGAAGTCATCGCCACAGGCCGAGCGGCCCCGGAAGCTTTGCTGGAGATTGCCGACTTACACTCAGAAATGAAGCCCCACTATCACCCCGCAGCGGCAGAGCATAATATTTCCGGTATCGAAATATACACTGGAGCGGGTAAAGGCAAGTCTACGAGCGCTTTGGGCAAAGCTTTGCAGGCAATAGGTAGGGGTATCAGTCAAGACCAATCTCACCGGGTGTTAATCGTGCAATGGCTCAAAGGTGGCACGGGTTATACAGAAGATGCGGCGATCGCAGCTTTGCGGCAAAGCTACCCACAGCTAGTAGACCACCAGCGGTGCGGTCGGGATGCTATAGTTTGGCGGGGGCAACAGCAAGAGCTAGACTGCATCGAAGCAGAACGCGGCTGGGAAATCGCCAAATGTGCGATCGCCAGCGGCTGGTACAAAACGATTATTCTCGACGAACTCAATCCCACAGTAGACTTAGAGCTGCTGCCAGTAGAGCCGATCGTCGAAGCCCTGCTACGCAAGCCGCGGGATACAGAAATTATTATCACCGGGCGTTGCCACAAACCCCACGCTTACTTTGACTTGGCAAGCGTACACTCCGAGGTATACTGTCACAAACACTACGGCGATCGGGGCGTAGAACTCAAGCGGGGCGTAGACTTTTAAAGCCCGGAGCGGTACGGAGGGCTGTAACATTGCTCAGGAAAACCAGGGTTTTGTAGGGGTCGTGCCCCCGTGCCGACCCTCCCCATCCACGATTTGGTAGGTGTTTGGCGAGATAGGGGCAGCCACGGGGGGCAGCCCCTACAAGAGAATGAAACAGCCCTGCAGCGGTTGGCGAGTTCGATCCAAGCCAGAATTATTAAATGACGGCCCTGCCTGGAAAACCGGAAATTGCCACAAAGCCTTGTTACCCAGTAACAAATCTCCCAATTTCCCTTGTCTTCCCGATCACCCAGATCTGCCTTTTGTAATCTTTAATTTCCTCCCCTGGACGCGATCCCCGATCGCCAATCCAGAATGGAACATTAAGAATATGAGCCACGTCTTCTTGAGCGTGAGCACCAGAGACAGCGCACCAGGATTATTAAAGGGTGAAGACATTGAAAATAAAAGCTTACAAGCAAAAAATCCGCGAGGGAGAAAGTCTAGACAGGGTTAACGCCAGTAGGCTAGACTTGCGGCTGGCAAACAGGTTAAACTACAGCGGAATCCAAACATTCGGTGTTCTAGGCAGTGTCTGTAGTCGCACCAGCGATGACCAACAAGTAGAGGAGTGAAGCTGTATGACAACTTTAAGTGACGATCCTAATCAATTAGATTTAAACCTTCCGGGACTGGGCCCGGATACAGTATTCGCCGGAGCCGGAGCGGATTTCGTTAGAACTTCCACCCTGGGCGGCAGCTTAATATTTGGCCAAGCCGATAACGATACTCTGACTTCAGTTGGCCCGGACGATACACTGTACGGCGGCGACGACGAAGATTCAATCAGATCCCAGCGGACTCCGGCTTTGCTGTTTGGCGACGGAGGCTCAGACACCATAGTCGCTGAAGCCCGCGCTACGGTGTACGGCGGTGCGGGAGAAGACTTCCTCCAAGGTACTGTCGAAGCTAACCTCATGTTTGGTAATGAGGGCGCGGATACGATGCTGGGAGGAGCGCAGAGAAGAGACTCGCTCTACGGCGGCAAGGACAATGACTCGATCGGCTTCTTCATCGCAGGCGGTGGCAACAACCTCTCCTTAGAGGGTGGTTTGGGTATTGGCTTCGCTGGCAATGAAGGCAGCAACTTCTTGCGGGGCGACTTGGGCGACGACTTGGTTGTAGGTATCAATGTAAGAGACACTCTCTTCGGCGGTAAAGGCAACGACACACTGTACGGTGTGGCCAGCAACAGCTACCTGTCGGGCGATCTTGATGACGACATCTTAGTCATTACCAACAGTACCCAAACCAGCCCATTTACTTCCGACGTGATCACGATCGGCATTGAGAGAACCACCTTGCTCGGCGGTGCCGGCAACGATTCTCTCAAAGGCGCGATCGGCGAGTTTGGCGGTGGCAGAAACTTCTTTGACGGTGGCGACGGTAACGACACAATCAACGTTTTTGCCACTTCTGATACTGCGTTGGGAGGTGCAGGCGACGACTTCATCATGTCGGCGTCGGTGCCGAATGTAATTTCGAGCGTAGGCGCCTCCAGTTCATTTCCAGGCTTCGCGGGTCGCAACTTGCTCGACGGCGGAGTAGGCAATGACACGATCGTTGCAGCTTTTGCGACTGATACAATGATCGGCGGCGAAGGCAACGACAGCTTGAGCGGTACATTTACTAACGCAGCCGGTGGAGATGGCAACGATACTATCGATGCTACCAAGGCCTTTTTTGGTGGTACTGGTACTGCTTTGATTACTCTCGAAGGCGGGCTGGGTAACGATTCGTTAATTGGCTACACCAATCCTACTACTGCCAGCAGCTTCACCGTCACCAACCTCATGAACGGTAGCGAGGGAAGTGACACCATCATCTTTGGCAGCCAGTTCGATCGCCTGATTGGCAACTTTGCGGGTAACGACTTCATCTCCTACGCTAGCAGCGTCACCTTTACCGGCACAGTCGTCAACTTGATTACCGATACTGTAGGCAGCAACTTCATTATTGGTGGCAACGGCACTGATGTGGTCACTACTGGTAACGGGGATGACATCCTGTTCGGCGACTCATTCAATGCTACCGACGCCCTCGGAGGAGCCGGGAACGATACCTTAGATGCCGGTGGCGGGAACGACACGCTGCTGGGCGGCTTTGGAAACGACTATTTGATCGGGGGCGACGGTAACGACTCTCTCGGCGGCGGGCCTGGTGCTGACACCCTGATTGGCGGATCGGGTAATGACAGCTTCTACTACAACAACTTCGGCGAGGGCGTCGCGGCGGGTACTACTAACGCAGACCAAATCGGCGATTTTACGATCGGGCAAGACAAGTTTATCTTCCAAATCAATAACTCCAACGGCTTCCCCAACTTGAGGGGAGTGCAAAATACGAATCGACTTTCTTCGCAGGCGTTCTTGGCGCTTGAGAGTGGGGTGTACAACAGCAGTTTTGGTCCAGCAGGGGCGGGGCCGACAGAGCCGTTCGTCTTTTATGAAAATTCAACTGGACGACTAGGATTTGACTCTGACGGTTTTGGTGGTTCTGACCCAGGCGTTACGCTGGCAATTCTGAATGGCAGACCTGGCATTACGGCTGCTGACATTACCCTGATTTAATTTGGGTAAAAGTGGGTGGGGTCGATTGTGAAACATCGCCCTACCAACTCTCAAAACTAATTGTGCTATGTTTCGAGCTGGGGATATCCATCCCTGGCTTTTTTATTGGCATTGGGCATTGGGGATTGGGCATTGGGGATTGGGCATTGGGAATCGGGCATTGGGCATTGGAAGGAAGGGGCAGTTAGCCGATGAATTTTGCCACCCACCATTAATCTTGATAAACCAGCCCCCAACTCAAAGACGATATAATTGAGATATGATTCATTCAGTTGACAGTTGACAGTTGACAGATGAGTGCGACCTCTACCTAGAAGGAAGAGGATTGGAGTAATGAATAGTTTTCTTTTAATTTCTCCCGATCAGGGAGAGGCTTTAAACCAATTCTTTCTGGTAAAAGTCGATTATCGTAGCAGACCAGTATTTTTTTTGTCCTTCAAAAAAAGTTGTCAATAGTGAAACTGCCCAATGGTCATCTAGCAGATTTAGGCAATAAAATAGAAGAATATTCTCTAAATCTGAATCACCAAGAAGGAAAAAATAAAGCTATTTTGTTTGCCAGTAAGTTAGGCATTACCCTAAAAAATGCTGAAATGCTCAAACAGGCTTTAAAAGAAGCTGCTATCAACGAAGATGTTGTTATTCAAAAAAACAATGAATACGGAACACATTACAACATGAAATTCGGGCTAAAAACCGCAGTAGGTGAATCTCTGATTCTAGCAGCTTGGATCGTCCGCTCCGGTGAAAGTTTCCCCAGATTAACAAGTTGTTATCCCGTCAAAAAGTGAGGTAAAAACAATGAAAACAATTAAAGACCTAGATATTGTTGCTTTAACTGAAGATTTAGAAGCAACCCATTTTGAAACAAAACAAATCCTTAAATTATATAAAGGACAAGTAGGAACAGTTGTGATGGAATTTGATGGCAGTGCTTTTGAGGTAGAATTTTCTCATCAAGATGGCACAACTTATGCAATGGAAACAATTCCCGCCACAAGATTAATGCTTTTGCATTATGAATTACTAGAATCTGTAGGGGCGGTTCGCCGATGAATTTTGCCACGCACCAATAATGTTGATAAATCCGCCCCCACCCAACGAATAACCCCGATTAAGCATCGTCGCCCAACCGTTAAATTCAATTAATTCTGAATTTTGGGTGGGTGGGGGCGGGTTTATGAGATGGTTAGTTTTGGGCAATTATGGTTGGTAAAACCCGCCCCAAGATATTGGTATAAATAATTTAGGATCATTATAAAAAATCCCGCAAACATATCGTTTGCGGGATTTAGTAGGCAGGAAACTTGTAGCAAATACTGTTACTAAGCTTTGTCTACAATCTCTTTTGCTTTATCTTTGAGGTCTTCTTTCAGGTGAATTGCTGATGCTTGGTCTTGCTTGGCTTGACCTTCTAATTTATCTTTCTGATTGCCTGTAACTTCGCTAGCAGCTTCTTGGATTTTGCCTTCAATATTCTTCGCTGTTGCTTCGACTCTATTTTCAATGCTCATAATTTTATATTCTAACTCTACAACTATTAATATAGGACTTTAAATTTGAGTCTGTATCTCTCTTTAGATAGATTTGTTATTACCTTTAAGCTGTTCTACATTTAAACTGCATTATTTGTGGTCTATACCCCATACTGTAAGGGGTTCAAGCAAGAAATTTAAATGACTAACAGCTTATTTCTAAGTTACCAGAAAGAATTGGTTTAAAGCCTCTCCCTGATCGGGAGAAATTAAAAGAAAACTATTCATTACTTCAATCCTCTTCCTTCTAGGTAGAGGTCGCACTCATCTGTCAACTGTCAACTGAATGAAAGGTTCGATCGCAATTTCGACAAGTTTATTTTTGGACGACAAACCCGATTTAATGGCGATCGCAGATTTAGGCACTTTAAACTTTTTCGCCAACAACACGATTAATTCTTGATTAGCTTTTCCATCGACTGGTGGCGATTTGAGATGTACTTTGAGGCTGCCGTCTGGTTGCTCTTCGATGCTTTGCTGTTGGGAATTTGGTTTGACTTTGACTGTAAAAATCGTCATACTTCAACTGTTTCTGAATGTTCGATCTTTGTTCCCAAAACCTTCAGAAATTCAGCTAACCAGTTAGGATGAGCAGGCCACGCGGGGGCTGTGACTAAGTTGCCATCTACTACGGCTTCGGTAACGGGAACTTCGGTATATTTGCCGCCGGCCCGGAGTATGTCGGGGCTGCAAGCGGGGTATGCAGTGCAGCGTTTGCCTTCGAGCACGCCGGCGGCGGTGAGGACTTGCAAGCCGTGACATATAGATGCGATCGGCTTTTTATTATTAGCAAAGTAGCGGGTAATTTGCAGCACTTTTTGGTTGAGGCGGATGTATTCTGGGGATCTTCCTCCGGGGATAATTAAAGCATCGTAATCGGCGCAGTTGATTTCGTCAAAAGTCGCGTTTAAAGTGAAGTTGTGACCGGGTTTTTCGCTGTAGGTTTGGTCGCCTTCAAAGTCGTGAATTGCAGTGCGAATTGTTTGACCTGCGGCTTTGTCGGGGCAGACTGCGTGGACCGTGTGACCTACCATTTGTAGTGCTTGGAATGGTACCATTACTTCGTAGTCTTCTACAAAGTCGCCGACTAGCATTAAGATTTTTTTGGCTGTCATATTTGTAACTCCTGTTATTTAGTTTTGGTTAAATAGGATTTAAAAGACTCGGCGGTTGAAACCGCGTCTACACAAACAAAACCCGCCGACGCGGGTTGAAGACTCGGCGGTTTCAACCGTACATCTTATTTGGGATCTAGAAACCGTTGCGGCCCCAAATCACCATTGAAATTGAGAAGGAGAACAAAACTAGCACCGAAACCCAACCGAGTGACAAAATATCCATAGCTATTTACTGAACGAACTGTACAAAGTGACTCCAACCCTTATGATAATTTAATTTGAGCCATTTTTGGAATGAAGGTGCTGTGAAGGATTCGTCAAATTTTAGTGCGGCTGAACGGGTAGAATCTTTGAAGGCAGGGAGTGTAGCTGCTTTGTCTTGTTTGCTGGGTTTTGGGGCGATCGCCCTTGTTAACAGCTTAATCCTAGCCCAGAGGTGGGATTCTCTGGCGAGTTTGCAGGTAAGGGCAATTGACCTAAATTTTGCCTTCAGAGGAGTGATGGCGCTTTTGGGCGGTTTCTTGTTCGGCGTTACCTACCGTTACGCTATCCGCCGCGATACTAACCCGCACCTTAAATCTGGTGTGGTGTTGGCTTTTGGGCTGGTGCGCGCTTTTGGACAGTTGGATGCTGGATTGTCTTTTGAGGCGGGACTTTTTTTTGAGGCGGGCAAGATGCCCGCCCCACAGGAGTTATTGCCGTTTGCGGTTGGTGGTGTCGAGAGTGTGGTATTGTTTGCGATCGCACGTTTGGTGTTGGATTGGGCGATCCTCTTCGTTGGCGTAGCCCCCGTAGGGGCGGGCTTCGCTAACGGGCGATCATTGATTAAACCTTTTGATTCTTGAGTGCGATCGGATTTTACTCGCATCAGGCGCCATTTTTTTGAACAGGCATCTTGCCTGTTCCACAACAAGTAAATTTTCTTGTGGGGTGGGCTTCTAGCCCGCCCCTAGAGATTTAATACTTCATATTCTAGATTGCCGTAAACCATTTGCTTGTCTACCGCCGACAAAACCTTATTGTTAGCAGCATCAGAAACTAAACACTGACAAACTAACTGCGCCACATCCGCGCGGTGAATCGTTCCCGCCACCCGACAATCTTCCGTTAAAACACCGTTCCCCGTCGCCGGTTCCGATTTCAATCCGCCCGGACGAATCACAGTATAAATCATCCCGCTTGCGATCAAATGATTTTCCGCTTTTTCCTTTTCAATTAACACCGGGCGCAAAGTTTCTAAAGCTTGCGGCGGCAAAGCGGCGGCAGTATTACCGCTACCAATAGATGAGACTAAAATAAACTTTTGCACGCCTGCTTTAACGGCAGCATCAATCAAGTTTTTGTTTCCCAAATAATCGGCTCTTTCCCCATCTTTTGGCAAGCCGCCAACGGTGCTGATTGTGGCATGAATTGGTTCGCTGCCAGCCATTGCAGCTTCGACAGCCGCAGTGTCCAAAGCATCGCCAGTCATGACTTTGATGCCCATTGCTTCTAATTCGGTGCGCGTTGCGGGCGATCGCAAAAGTGCTGTTACTTGCATCTTTTGTGCTACGAGACATTTTGCGATTTCTAGGCCGACGCCTCGACTAGCACCTGCTAAAAAGATGTGGGATTTATCTGTCATATTAATTTTGTTTTAATTTGTGCAGAAGTTGGTTTTTTTGACTTGGGAATAGTATACAACAATCTTCTGTGATTTTTTGAATTAGTTTTTTTTACCGCAGAGGGCGCAGAGGGCGCAGAGGAAGAGAGGGGAAAGATTGGCAATTGCTGATTTATATTAGATTTTTTTTCCCACCATTACTAGCCAAGATTGAGCTTCGCGCGGTAAGCCGGGAGGGCGATAGTAATGATTGACAATTGCAAATCCTGCTTGTTCTAAACAGGGTGTTAAAGTTTCGTATTCCCATCCCGCGGTGTAGCGTTTTCCTGTCGGCCGTTCGTCGTAGCCTTCCCAATTTCCCCGGCACATTGACATGACAATTGCACCGCCAATAACTAAGGCTTTGTGCAAATCTTGCAGCACTTTCACCATTTTGTCGCTGGGAATGTGAATCATGGAAGCGTTGGCGAAAATACCGTCAAATTCTGCCTTTGGTAAGTCGAGATTCAGAAAAGATTGCTGCCAAACTTCGCAGCCGGATAATTTCTTTGCTATTTCTACAAAAGCCGGAGTTGCATCTAATCCTACAACTGTATGTCCTTGGCTTTTAAACGCTACTAAGTCTCGTCCTGGCCCGCATCCTATATCGAGGATTTTACCGGGATTGCGGGGCATGGCAGCGGTGAGTGCGTCGCGATTTTGGGATACGTCGTGATGCCATGTTCCTTGCAGGAAAGATTCGGCGGTTGCTTGGTATTCTGCGATCGTAATTTCTTCGCGTTTGTCCACAGTTTCCCCTATTGTATGATTTGATATTGGTTAATTCAAGAAGACCGGGCGAATAGAATTCGCGTCTACACAGACAAAACCCGCCTCCGCGGGTTGAAGAATTGGCGGTGAAATTCTTTAGTCCGCGGAGGCGGACATCGTTTTTGTAGGCGCGGTTTAAACCGCCGTCTGATCTTTTGAATTAACTTCTAAGATAGAACCGTCGGGAGATTCGATCGCAAATCCCGCATCTCGAATCATATCCCAATCTTGATTGGCCGCTTGTCCGGGAGTAGTCAGATAATCGCCCACAAAGATAGAATTAGCTGCATAGAGTCCGAGGGGTTGTAAGGAACGCAAATGCACCTCCCGTCCCCCAGCAATCCGAATTTCTTGGCTGGGAAGCAAAAATCTGAACAAGCAGAGAATCCGCAAACATTGGCGGGGATTTAAGCGATTAACCTCGGCAAAGGGCGTTCCGGGGATTGGAATGAAAAAGTTGACTGGTACGCTGGTAACGCCCAAATTCCGCAACGACAGCGCTAAATCGATCGCATCATCATCCGATTCGCCCATCCCCAAAATTCCGCCGGAACAAGTGGTGATTCCGGCTGCTTTGACGTTTTCGACGGTTTCTGTGCGATCGGCAAAAGTGTGAGTTGTGCAAATCTCCGTGTGGTATGATTCGGAAGTGTTGAGATTGTGATTTACCCGATCGACTCCAGCTTTAGCCAAACGGTGAGTTTGCTCCTCGCTCAACAACCCCAAACAAGCGCAAATTTTCAGGTTATAATTTGCTTTCACAGTCTCGACAGCATCCAAAACGCGATCGAAAGTAGATGCGTTGGGTTGGCGGCCAGAAATTACCAAACAAAACGTACCAGCTTTTAAATCTGCCGCGCGCCCGGCCGCCTCCAGAATTTTTTCCTTAGCTAAAAGCGGATATTTCTCTATTTCCGCAGTCGAGATTTTGGACTGAGAACAATAATGGCAATCTTCAGGACAAAGGCCGCTTTGAGCGTTTAGCAAATAGTGCAATCTGACGCGGTTTCCCCAGTAATGGCGGCGCACCCGATAAGCTGCGTTTAGTTGTTCCAGCAAAACCTCATCCGGTGCACGCAATACGGCTAAAGATTGCTCGCGAGAGATACATTTGCCCGCCAGCGCGTCGTCAGCCAAATCGTTCCAATTGGGTAAATTCATCACTAAAATTAAAGGGTTTACAAAGTATCCAAAACCTGACGGATCACCCGATAAATCGATTCTAATTCATCAGGAGAAATGCAGTAGGGAGGCATCACATAAAGCGTGTTTCCCAAGGGACGGAGCAAAAACCCCGCTTCGAGAAATCTGGCTTTCAATACAGGGCCGATCTCATTAAAATAACCGGAACTGCTTTCGGTTTTCACATCCATTGCTGCGATGGTGCCGCAAGTCCGAATCCGTTCGAGTTTAGGATGATCTCTCAGCCATTGATTCAGGTATTTGTGGTGCAGTTTTTCCATCCCTTCATACATATTTGGATTTTGCTCCAAAAGCTCCAGGGATGCCACACTCACCGCACAAGCTAAGGGATTTCCGGTGTAAGAATGACCGTGATAAAAAGCTTTGTCCGATTCATCTCGCCAGAAAGCTTGATAAATATCCTCCGATGCCATTGTGACAGAAAGTGGCAAGCAGCCACCAGACAATCCCTTAGATAAACACAGAATATCCGGTGCAGTTCCAGATTTAAGCGAGGCAAACAGTTCGCCCGTGCGCCCAAAACCCGTCATCACTTCATCGTAAATCAACAATACATTATATTGGCGGGCCATTTGTGCGATCACCCGCAAAAACTCAGGGCGGCACATTCGCATTCCCGCAGAACCTTGCACCAAAGGTTCGATAAAAATTCCTGCATAGCCCTTTCCATGCTTCAACAAAGACTCCAGTTTCTCCAAACACCGCGTCTCCTTGCTTTCCACCTCCTCATCGCCATCAAAAGTCGCAGGAAAAGGCACAACATCGCCAGGAAACATTAAAGGTGCAAAAGGTTCCCACCACAGCGAACTTCTGCCAGCAGACATCGCGCCCACAGTATCACCGTGATAACCTCCCTCAAAACCAATAAAGCTAGTGCGGTTAGTTTCTCCGAGATTTAGCCAATATTGAAATGCCATTTTCAGAGCAACTTCAACAGCAGTCGAACCGTTATCAGAAAAGAAAATCCGCGTCAAAGAATCAGGAGTATGAGTTATCAATTTATCGGCAAGTTTCTGGGCTGGTTCGTGCGTAAATCCGGCAAAAATTACGTGTTCTAAAGTTTGAGCTTGTTTGTAAAGAGCCTCAGCCAGAACCGGATGACTGTGCCCATGAATCGTCACCCACCAACTAGAAATACAGTCGAGAATTTGCCGCCCGTCTTCTAATTCCAGCAGCGCTCCTTTGCCGCGAACCACCTTCAGCGGCGGGGGAGCAGTTTTCATTTGCGTGAAAGGCTGCCAAATCGGTGAACTTGAAAAAATATGCTCCTGATTAGCCGTCATTTTTTCCCGTCTAACTAACATCAACTCCCTTTTTAATATAGCAAATTTTACTCACTTATGAACTTTTTATTCTTTCTTCTTTCTTCTTCTCTTCCTTAGCGTCCTTCGCGCCTTCGCGGTTCGTTAAAAAAAATTAGTTGGTTGGAAATAGCTGGGCTGCAACCTTTCCAGCCATACCGCCTGCGGGCGACAGTTACAATTTTCTGCCCTTAAGCAAATAAGTCGTCATTGCCCCTTTACCTTTAACATTAATTTTACCGCGCTTTTCCAACAAATACTTATCGCACAGCAACTCATAAGTTGAGCTGCTAACTTGAATTTTACCAGGAAGTCCCTGAGACTCCATGCGGCTTGCTGTATTCACAGCATCTCCCCACAAATCGTAAATAAACTTTTTAGTGCCGATGACACCTGCTACAACAGGCCCAGTATTGATGCCAATGCGGATATTAAGAGGTTTACCGCATTCGTCGCGGAATTTCATAATTTCTTGCTGCATTTCTAGGGCCATTTCCGCAATAGATTCGGCGTGATTTGTACAGGGAAGCGGCAAACCGCCTGCTACCATATAATTGTCGCCGATCGTCTTAATTTTTTCTAAGCCGTATTGCTCGCTCAAGCGATCGAAAGCTGAAAATATTTTGTTAAGCAATTCGACTAATTCTTCAGGAGACGTGCGGGAGGATATTTCGGTAAAGCCCACAATATCAGCAAACAAAACCGTAACCTCGGCAAATCCGTCGGCAATATTTATCTGACCTTGTTTTAGGCGATCGGCAATCATTACCGGTAAGATATTTAGTAATAAACGTTCCGACTTTTTTTGTTCGGCCCGCAATATTTCCTCAGCTTGTTTCCGCTGTGCGATTTCCTTGTATACTCGGTGAAACATTTGATTGAATGCGACCATGAGTTCTCCCAACTCGTCATCGCGCTTGACAGAGAGAGAGTAGAAATCAGGTTTTTCTCGATCTTTGCTCAAAGCGTCTCCTGCAGCGATCAAGTCATCGCGCAATCTCAAGATAGGTGCAATTACTGTCACCCCTAAAAATAACATAGTCACAGAAGTGACAAAGGCTGATATAATGATGACTAGAACCGCAATCCGCCCGATAAATGCGTAGAGTTCCGGTTGAACGGTGGAAGCATCGTGGCGAACAATTAAGATGTAATCGCCTCCCAAATGTCGCTCCGTCCAAGCAATATCGTAGCGCTTGCCATCGAAATTGTGATTGTGAACTATACGAGCTTTTTTTAGTTTCTCTAAACTGATTTCTGGGGGTTCGCCAAGTGTATATATTAGCTCACCGTTAGCATGGTAAATAGATAGTCCTAAGACTACTTGAGAATCTTTAGTAATATTTTTCACTTCTTCTTGCAAGAAAGTGCGATCGGAAATATTTTGTTGCAGCAAAAACTCTAGGGAATCAACAGTCGCCCGAGATACCTGTTCTAATTGACTTAAAAGTTCATTTTCTCGCCTAAAATAAGAGGGAACTAAAATAATTCCCTCTATCACAAGAATGCTAGCAAATACCCACAAAGCTATTTGCCTAGACAAGCGAGATTTGAAAAAACCCAAGAATGATAAAATCCGCAATGGCATAAAATTTACTATTTTGCAAATGGCTAATTTAGGACATAGGAAAAGAAACCGGGTTTCTCGTAATAAATTTTGGGTTGGTCAACAAATCAACTGCGCCGAAACCGGGTTCCTCACATCCTCTGTGTAATTCCTGTAATTGTCAGCAGTCAACAGCCAGCAGCTATTAACTGTTAGTTCTTGGCTGACGACTAACAACGAATGACTGATGACCCCGCCCAAAAACGGATACCAGCCCCCGACTTAACTCGTGGATATATAAAAATTTTAGACCAAAGTTCAAGATCCCAGATTCACCTGTGCAGTAAATCTAAAATCTAAAATCTAAAATCTAAAATCTAAAATTGACTGACTTCGGACTAACTAGCAGACCCCTTAATAATATAATAAACAAATTAAACCGAAACTGCGCTGACTAACCTGCCTAGAAGCAGATAAGTATTCATATCGCCCTTGCCTTTGACCTGGATAATTCCTCTGTCTTCAAACAGATACTTATTTTGCAAGATATCGTAAGTTGATTGTGTGACTTGAATCGCGCCGGCAACCCCGTGGGATTCCATGCGGGCTGCTGTATTAACGGCATCGCCCCAGAGGTCGTAAATGAATTTTTTAGTACCAATAACCCCCGCAATTGCAGGCCCGGTATTGATGCCGATGCGAATGTTAATTCCTGCATGATGTTTGGCATTAAAATTTGCTAATTCCTCCTGCATATCTAAAGCCATTTCAGCAATGCTTTCGGCGTGGTTGGTGCTGGGATTTGGCAAACCTCCCACTACCATGTAAGCATCTCCAATTGTTTTGATTTTTTCCAAGCCGTACTTTTCCGTTAAACCATCGAAGGCTGAAAAAATTTCGTTGAGAAACTTGAGCAATTCTTCGGGAGATATTTGTGCTGAAAGCACGGTAAAGCCTACGATATCCGCAAACAAAATCGTGACTTCTGCGAAACCGTCAGCAATACTGCTTTGACCATCTTTTAGCTTAGCAGCAATGGACTCGGGTAAAATATTGAGCAGCAGGCGATCGCTCTTTTCCTGTTCTTTCAGCAATTCTACATTAGTTTCTTGCAATTGTGCGGTGCGTTCCCTGACCCGCTGTTCTAATTGTTTAGCATTTTGGCGCAACCTGCTGATAGATAAAGTTAATCCTGTCACCCCTAAAATTGAAAGTCCTGCTAACAGTAAAAACAGGTATTTCAGTTCACTGCGAGTATTTTGAGTGATGGTATCGAGAGGTTGAGTAATTTCTAATATCCCCCGTACATCTCCCACTTTCCAGTTTTTTTTGGGACTGAAGGAGTTAGTGTTGTGACAGCTAACGCAGCTAGGAGTTAGAATATCTGCCTCGGCATATCGAAATGCTGGCTTGCTGTGAAAATCCTCACGTCGGAAAAATTTTTCTGTCGGATTTTTCATCAAATAGGTAATAGCTTGCCGTTCAAAGTCGTCTCGGACTCCGCCTTCTTTTCGCCGCCAGGGAAACGGGTAGTCGCTGTAGAGACGAACTGATACTTCGGGATTTTTCTTTGTGATATTGTTGCCGAGTTCTATTAAGAATGTGGCAGGTACGGGAACTGTTACTTTTGTCGGGTTGTAGTCGTGGGTAAAGTTAATTGCTTTAGCGGTGTTTAGAGGATTGACAACATCGGAACTGTAAAGGGTGCGTGCTTCTTTAATAGCTTGGGCGTAGAGGGTGGCATTTTGGAGGGCTTGCGATTCGATTAGGGTTGAGGAAAGACGAGACATATGTGCCATCGCTACTCCTACACCTACACAAAATAAAATTGTCACCGCAAGCAGAATTCGCTTGTAAATTAATTGGCTGATGGCAGCCCGAATGCGAGAAATCAACTGGCGCATGGTATCCTCAAGTGTGAGGTTTAAGCTTGATTTGATTTTATGCACTACTAACATAACACTGCTTGTTCAGAGTGTTTTGCTGGCGTCAGGGGTAAAGCCAGACTGGAGAGTGCAAAGGATGGTTAATTATTGTTTACCGCGAGTGTTTCGCTTATCCGTAAGAATACGCATAACTTGATAGTGGTTTTCTGTTGAGTGAAGTACAGATGATCGAGTAAGCACAAGGCAGTACCGTGTCCCTAGTTCACGCATTTTTTGTTCTATCTCGGTTAGGATAGCAATTGTAGTCTATGGTTGGCGATCGTGAATTCTGACTCTACTGTCTCACCTACTAACAAGGAAATTTTTCCGGGAGAAGTTTTCGTCAATACTGCGGATTTTGATACCGGCATTCGGCGGCTTTTACCGAAATATGACGAAATGCTGGATGTATTAGCAGCCTGCATTGCTAGCACCAACCAGCGGATTTTAGAACTGGGCTGCGGTACGGGGGAACTGAGTTTAAAAGTTCTGCAACGCTACGAGTCTGCGGAAATAGTTGCTGTGGATTACTCGCCGCGAATGCTTGATTTTGCCCGTGCCAAAATAGAGGCAGCAGGATACGCAGCCCGGTGGACTGGCATAGAATTGGATTTTGGAGAATGGGCGAACAATCCAAATTTTTCAGGTTTGGGCGATAAGTTTAATGCTGGCATTTCATCTCTGGCAATTCACCATCTTGAGGATGAGATGAAGCTGAAATTGTTTCAACGGATTGGCGAAAGTTTAACTGCTGGCGGCTGTTTTTGGAATGCCGATCCTGTGGTGGCAGAATCGGCAGCAATCAAAGATATTTATCAAGCAGCGCGGGAAGATTGGGCGCTAAGTCAGGCGGAAACTTTAGCACAAATTCGGGCAAAGGTGGGGACGAGTGTTTCTTACGGGTATTCTAATCCCGATCGCCTAGCTACACTTGCGGCACAGTTGGAAATGCTGGCAAATGCGGGATTTGAGACTGTGGCGGTTCCTTGGAAGTATTACGGTATGGCGGTGTTTGGGGGATTTGTTAATTAAATTATTTAAGGATTAAAATTGAGCGATTGAAATCGCCTCTAGACAAACAAAGTCCGCCTCCGCGGACTAAGAAATGAGCAAACACCATTTGTCAATTTAAGGGGCGGGGGCGGTAATTTCTGTAGGTGCGATCGCCCCCGGTGCAGGTACTGCTTGCTTTTCCAGTAGTTGGCGCTGTTTGTTGCGAAATTCTGCGGCGGCATCGTTCAAATTTTGGCGCTGTTCGGTATTGAATTCTTCCATGCTGCGGCCGCCTCCCAGTCGGGATCTGTGAATTAAGTCAAATATTCCGCTGCCGCTGCTGCGGCCGGAAAAAGGGTCGGTGTTGTCTTGAGTTTGAAAGTCTTGCAGTGGTTGGGCGTTATTATTATTTAAATTGCTGGCTTGAGCGAAGGTTGCTTGAGGCGATAAAAGAGCACAGGTGGCGATCGCGCTTGCAGCAACCCAAATCATCAATTTGCCCGATCGAGAAGTTTTGGCTTTCATAATTTATTAGTTTAACCTTCAAAAAAACAATTGTATCTCAACAATATGCTGACTTGTGGCTAAATATTGTACCACTCAAAAGCTAGTCAAGGGCGGGCTAGAAGACCGCCCCACAAAAATCGATCGCCCTTCCTCACGCAAACCGGCGGCGCAGCAGGGGTTGAATGCTCAGCAGCGCTACGACATCAAAGGCTAGCAAGACTAACAGCGCTCCTCCAAAGGTAACATTACCCCAAGGAGCGTGCATGACGACGCTAGCTAGCGACCAATCGCTGTGCAGGTACAAATAGCGGATGGGTTCGATCGCGTAACTCAGAGGATTGAGAGTTACTACAACTTGCAGCCACTCTGGCATAAACGACAGCGGCGCGAGGGCGGTGCTGGCAAATAATAGGGGCAGGTTGGTAACAAAAATAACTGCGATTAATTCTACGTGGCCCGGAAGCGCGAAGGCTAAACCGAGGCTGATGCCGGTGACGCCCAAAACTAACAGCAGGACTATTAGGGCGATCGCCCCCAGTCCCGCAAGTCCGGGGAATCCCGCGCCCAAAAACGCGCCTGCTGTAACGATTGCCCCTGTTTGGATAAAGCTGAGGGTGACGATGAAAATAGCCGAAGCTAGGACGATCGAGAATCTGGAAGCTAGGGGCGCGACTAACAGGCGGTTGAGAAATCCGAATTCGCGATCGAACATGATCGGCAAACCGGCATTCAGCGCCCCGGCAAATGCAGTAAAAACAATCACGCCTGCGCCGAGAAATTGTCCGTAATTTTGGCTTTCGCCGAACAAGCCTGCGGGAGCATTTTCAAACAGCGCGCCGAACAAAACCAACCACATCAGCGGCTGAATAATTCCTGCAACTAGCGTCGAGGGGCGGCGCTGCAATTGAATAAACAGGCGTTTGGTTAAGGCGAGGGTTTCTTGGATAAAGTCGCCCAGCAGGGAACTCGAAGTGTCAGCGGATGGCGTGGCGAGTGGCCGCTGCTGGTTGAGGTTGTTGGGGGATGTAACAGTACCGCTCATAATTGCTTGTTGATTAAATCTAACTATCTTTAGGGTAGCAAGTCTGGAGGTATTGGTGTGGTTGGGGGGGCGATCGCTTTTTGTGTGGAGTTTTGGTAAACTGAATATCATGTTATCCCACGCACCAGACCTCGCCGAACAAGTTAATGATGGGGAATTTATCGAATTGTGGGTAGATCCGATTGTTTTTCCCCCTCGTATTTTGATGTTAGTGAGTGGAAAGAATGGAGGTTTTTGTATTTATGACCCATCAGCAAACTATAAGTCTCTGTTTTTAAGTTCAAGCTATGATGAGGCTCATTCATGGCTTTTGGAAGATGAGTATGAGCGCTGCGATGGTCGGCTTTTAGCGGAGGAAATTGCTTGATTTTTTTAGAGGAGATATTGTGGTCAAATTAAGTATAAGCTCTCATTAACGCTACTGAATATGCTACATTGAGTATGAAGAATTTGGCAAAAAAATGTCTTGTACTTTCACGGCAATTGTTTATTGGGAAGAGGATGTTTATGTAGCCGAGTGTCCTGAAGTGGGAACGGCTAGCCAAGGAGAAACGATCGAAGAGGCGATCGCCAATCTCAAAGAAGCAACGGAACTTTATTTAGAAGAATTCCCTCTGCCTAAAACTTCCCCCCGTCTGCTAACTACATTTGAGGTATTGAGTGCCTAAACTACCGCGAGTTAGTAGTGCAGAAGCCATCCGGGCTTTGGAACGCTTAGGCTTTATTCAAGTACGGCAGCGAGGCAGTCATGCTATTTTGAAGAAACAACTACCGATCGATGATGAGTCGAATCCTCAAGGCGCGATCGAGGTTGGCTGTGTAGTACCAGTGCAGCGCAAAACTTTGGCAGTTGGAACCCTCAAAAGTATTTTAAATCAGGCTGGGATTTCTGTTGAAGATTTTTTGAGCAATCTTTAGATATATTGAAAGGGCGATTCCCTACCCTTCGGGATAGTTCGGCTAAACAATGGAGGATAAAGCTATGTCATCAAGGGCGTTACCGAAGCCCTCGAAGAGGATCGCAACTTTGGTCAAAATCATGGAATCTCTGCCGGAAATTCTGCAAGATAGAGTTGTTCAACACCTGCGAGAATATATTCTCAAATCAAATAACCAGCAACTATCGGAGTGTTTGATTTATGCTAATTGAGAAGATCGTTCAAGAACTACAAGACATTCCAGAAGACAAACTTGCAGAAATCTATGACTTGATTCACTACTTTCGCCTCGGATTAGGACGAGAACAGCCACAGCCTCGCAGGCCTGGTTTACTGACAGGAAAACTCGGTGATACTTTTTTTGAGCCCCTACCAGAAGAGGAACTCGAACAATGGGAATAAGCTATCTCATTGACACCCATATCCTGTTGTGGTGGCTTTTTGACGACCCCAAGCTCAATGCCCAATGCCGCGACATCATTCGCAACCCGGATTTTAATATCATTGTCAGCACTGTTTCAGCCTGGGAAATAGCCACCAAATATCGCATCGGTAAACTTCCCGAAGCCAAACAGATTGTCGGGGAATATTCGCAAATCCTCCACCGATCGCAATTTATCGAATTAGCTATAACTTCAGCCCATGCCCTTCGCGCTGGCAGCCTGCCTATTGCCCACCGCGATCCGTTTGACCGGATGATTATGGCACAAGCTGAACTCGAAAATTTACCAGTTCTTACCTACGATACAGCTTTTCATACGGGACTGATTGAAGTTATTCCCGCCGCCGAATCAAGAGTATGAGCATGGAAAGGGCGATCGCACTTTTGGGAATAAGGGCGAGCTCACTTTTTAGCGATCGCATATGAAAGAGAGTTAATGGGGATGGGATAAGGGCGATCGGGCTTCAGGAAAATAAGGGCGATCGCAGACTTACAACTTAGCATTCCCAGGTTACGCAGTCAGAAGGCAGTTATGGTTTAGCAGCTTTAACATCTTCAACCATTTTAATCGCCTCTTTGATTGCAATTTGACCGCTTTCTACGGCCCTAATTAAATCCTGAGCGTCTTTCGGGCTAATTAAATTGAGCCTGACGGGTTCTTTCAAGGAAACAATAAATTTATTTTTATCGCTGTCTTCCAGCTTAGAGGCTGTTTCTTTGGCTTTAATATCTCTTGCCTGTTGTTTTAAGTTTTCAAGCCTTTCTGCTTTTTTTCCATCGTCAAAATTGCCATCAAATATTCGTTTTACCCCTACAAGACCAGCAGCACCTAAAGCTGCAGCGCCAACAACTAATCCTACGGGAGGTGCAACGACCCACAACCCCAATAGAACTGGTACACCACCGAAAGCTGCCACCGCCGCACCAGCACCGGCAGCCCCCACCACACCAATGCCAATTTCTGCTAAAATCCCTAATTTATCGTGTGGGTTTTTTTCCAGTTGCTCTATTGACTTCAGAATTTGCTCTTTGGTTGGCGTTTTATTTGCCGACATATTCGACCTCAATTTTTTTGCTAATTTTGGCAGTTAAGCAGTGATGACGTTGCAGAAAATTGTATTGAAAACGTCTATCATTAGTTGAAAAAATGCTTTGGCAATCTCAATAATGTCTTGAGCAATTCCAATAATTCCATCAGACACCTCTTTGCCTTGGGCGCGTTGATCGAGTCGGTGGCCGGCTATTGCACCAATTGGGATACCCAGCACTGTTGCCAAAGGTGCTAATAAGGGGCCGACAAATGGTATCGAATTTGCCAAAATTCCTACAACGACGCCAACAGCAGCCCCTATGGCTAAATTGGGATGCGCTTTGACAAATTCTATGATTTTAATGAGGAGAATTTTGCCGATGAGTAAAACTTTGTTACCAGCTTTTTTCGTGTATGTGGCAAGTTCATGTAGCCGGATCGAGACTTCATGCGGCAAGCCGGTATCATTTAACCACACATACAAGTCGCTGCTACTCATTGCATCAGCATCGACTTGCCAGAGAGCCATTTTTAAATTAGCTTGCGGTAGGGATAATGCACTAGACATGATTTTTTATCCTATTGTAAACTACAAAATTTTTACGAACATTTCACGAGTCTCAAAGCCCCTAATTTAATTTTAAGTTAATTTTTATGTAGTGTAAAGTAGGATAATGTCACAAATTGCCAGGAGTTAATAAAATTAGCTAGCCGTTAAAAGTCATATTTTGCCCTTCTTAGCCATAAAACGTCAGAAAAAGTCTGATAGAATAGATAAAACCTCCTACATTACCCAATAAATGGATGTTCAAGAACTCTTAAGGTTGGCCGATGGTTTGGTGTTCACTAAGACGGGCAAACACCTAGACGATCTGCAACAGGCAGTAGTACGGGGAACTTGGGAAGGTAAAAGATACTCCGAAATTTCCAAAGAGGTTCATTGTACTGAACGCTATGTCAGAAATGTTGCCTCAAAGTTATGGCAAACTCTTTCAGAAATATTAGATGAAGATGTAATGAAATCAAATTTGCGCTCCACAATGGAGAGGTATGAATTTTCTAAAGTTTCAAATTTTGGTGATTTTAATTTTATACAAAACAAAGGTAACATCAACGTTTGCACAGAAACCTCGCACCCTCCAAAAACTCCCCAAAACTCACCGCCTACACAAACCTCAACTGAAAACAACACCGAACAAAAACCGCGACTTGATTTAAGAGATGCACCGGAACTCAAAACCTTCTACAACTACCCCAACTCACCCCTCACCACCATCGAAAACTCGATCGCCCGCCAAAACTGCCGCCTCCTCACCATCACAGGCATGGCAGGCACCGGCAAAAGTGCGATCGCCCGTAACCTCATCCCCCAAATTCAAACTCAATTCGATCGCATCATCTGGCGCAGTCTCCGCACCTCCCCACCCCTAGAAACAACCCTCAAAAATATTATTCAATTTCTCTGCGATCGAACCGATATTAACTTTTCCACAAACACCGACACTCAATTGTCAATCCTAATAGAAGCATTGCGCGACAATCGCAGTCTGATCGTACTTGATGACGTGCAGCAAATTCTCAGCAGCGGGCAACTTGCAGGATATTATAAACCCGGATATGAAAATTACGGAACCCTCTTTAAACTCATCGGCGAAATTCCCCACAATAGCTGCTTAATCCTCAATAGTTGGGAACCTCCCTCAGACATCCTCACATTTACCGACGATAATTCAGCAGTATGTTTATTACAGTTAACAGGTTTAGGTGAAGCCGCCACCGAAATTCTGAGAGAAAAAGGTTTATTAGATGAAGAAACATGGCCAGAATTGATTGAGCTTTATCACGGCAATCCCCTCTGGTTAAAATTAGTCGCTCAAACTATTAACAAGTTATTTAACGGTAGAGTTTCTCAATATTTAAGCTATCAACCAGTATTTTTAGGTGACGAATTGACACCGATATTGCAGCAGCACTATCAGCGGTTGTCGGAAATAGAAAAACAGGCGATCGCCCTAATCAGCAATGAAAGTGAACCTGTTTTGCTTACCCAATTGATGGCAAAATGTCAAGGGTCACAACGCGAATTATTTAAAGCACTTCAATCTTTAGACAGACGGGCAATAATTGCAAAATTGAGCTGTGAAGCTGAAACCGTTTTCACGATTCCACCTGTGTTAAAACAGTATGTTAAAATGGTTGCATAATAGTCTTAAATATCTACCTAAATGAGATAAAACCATGACCGCAACTCCTCTCCAACCTAAGCAGATGCTCAGTTTCGAGCAATTTGTCAAGCAACTTCCCGATGAAGAAGGCCGCTATGAACTCGTCAATGGAGAAATTGTGAGAATATTACCAATCAGACTGCACGAAACCCTCGCTGAATTTCTTTCAGATGCTTTCAAAGACGAGGTAAAAAGACTCAAGCTCAACTACTGGGTATCTGGCAGAATTGTGGTGAGGACGTTAACTCCAAATGGTAAAGAACAAGGTCGCAATCCTGATGTGAGTGTAGTAGATAAAACGGTCTGGGACTCAGCTCCTTTCGCTTACTCAGCACTAATTGAACCGCTGCAATTAGCAGTAGAGATAGTATCAACAAATTGGGAAGATGATTATATCGACAAGCTGGATGAATATCAGCGGCTGGGAATTTCTGAATATTGGATTGTCGATTATTTAGCTTTGGGTAGCAGAAACTATTTGGGCAACCCGAAAGAACCGACTGTTTTTGTTTACCTGCTTGATGAAAATGGGGTTTATCAAATGACTGCTTACCGAGGGATCGATCGCATAATATCCCGAACTTTCCCAGAATTAGCACTGACAGCAGAGCAAGTATTGGATGTATGATCTCAAATTCAGCTTAAATATCGGTTTATCTCGTTTATGAACAGGCAAGATGCCTGTTCCACAATAAAATTCACTCTTTGTGGAACAGGCATCTTGCCTGTTTCTGACGAACTTTTCCCTTCCCTCAAACTACGATCGCATCGCCGCCTTTTGTTCCGCCTTCAAATCGCGGTTGCTAGCAGCAGCCAACTCCGCATCCAACAGCGTCTTACCAGTCGCGGCTAAATACACATCATCCAAACTCGGCCGAGATTGAGCAATCCCAAACGCAGGCAATCCCGCATCTTTCAAAGCTTGCTGAATACTCACCAGCGCATCGCTTTGGGCACTCACTACCAAATTGAGAGAATTTCCTTGGGCGCTGTTGATAATTACTTCCTGTACAAAAGGCAGAGACTGCATTAAAGCTTGGGCTTTTTGGGCTTCTTCGATCGGCGAAAACTCCCGAATCCGCAGAGTCACCCGATCGCCCCCAACCCGATTTTTCAACTCCTCCGGCGAGCCCTGTGCAATCACCGTACCCTTGTCAATAATCGCCACGCGATCGGCCAAAGCATCGACTTCTTCTAGATAATGACTCGTAATCAAAACCGTAGTACCTTCCTCTCGCAAGCGGCGCAGGAAATCCCACACCACCAACCGACTTTCAATATCGAGCCCCACAGTCGGTTCGTCTAACACCAAAACATCCGGCTGGTGAAGCAACCCAGCAGCCAAATCCAAGCGCTTGCGGATACCGCCGGAATAAGTACCCGTCTTTTTATTTTCCCACTCCTCCAAACCGAGGAGTTGCACCATTTCGTCAATCCGCCCTTTAATCGTAGGGCGCGGCAAATGGTAAAGCGCCGCTTGCAGTTGCAGGAGTTCCCGGCCCGTCAACACCTTATCGAGAGCCACTTCTTGAGCCACATAGCCTAGTCTCTGTCGAGCAATTCTCGGCTGGCTGACTGCTGAAATGCCAGACACTTCAATGCGTCCGCTGTCTGGCGATGTTAAAGTACAAAGTACCCGCAGGGTAGTGGTTTTACCAGCACCGTTGGGGCCTAGCAAACCAAATATTTCCCCCGGTTCTACCTTGAAGGAAACATCTTTAACGGCTTCTACAGTGCCGTAGCGTTTCTGAAGATTTTCAATTAAAACGGCGGGAGCCATATATTTTAAGGATGAACTGGTTGTTAATATTTTGACACTTCTGGGCTGAATTTGCCGGAATGGGCGATCGACCATTCCGACTTCCTGTGCTTGTGGCGATCGCACCATCCTCCTCAACCGGAAACTGCTTATAGTTTTGATTCTTAATATCAGTTTAAAAAATATTAACTTTATAGCGGTTTTCAACCCTGATATTCATCAGTTTTTCCACTCTCCAATCTCCCATCTCACATCCTAAAAATTATGAGTTTTGAGTTAATTATAACTTTTTAGTTAACAACTCAAAACTCACAAGTTTTCAACAAGTAGAGATGCACCCGAAACCTGTTATTTTATAATTATCTCTACCTATAGGCTGATGTGTAGCGAGATTTTGATAATTAACACTCTGGTCAAACACATCACACTTTCGATCCAACTATTAAACACAAAAAACTTCCCGAAGTGGCAAGTTATACTTGTAATGAGTGCCCCAACAAATGTAATTGTATGCCCGTGCTTTCAACCCCCGATAGTGATCAGTCATTACCAATTCTTTAATCAAAAATCGCAAATCGAAAATGGTATTAACTCCCCTAAAGAAAGTTGGCTGCCACGTCTTTAATCGACAATTTTTACCCAACCGCGGCGAACGTTGTAAAGCAGTCGGTTGATGATGGCATACTCATCTTCATTCAGTGTTCTTTCTAAGAGTGCAGATCTGAGCTGTCTCCGGTCGTGGCGAGTCACGACGCTGGAGAACATGACCTGACCAAATAACTCTTCGAGTGTCATTTGGGATACTGACATGATAAACCTCCTAGTTGATTGAGACAGATAAAATTTTAACAGGCTTGTTGTATTTGTATTATGCACTCTGGGAGCGACTTCAAAGGCGATCGAACACATTGACACGGTGTGATTTTTTGGTTAAAAATCTGTGACCGAGACTTTGATTCCCAGTGACTTGGATCTCTTAAATTTGTGATGCTTGTCACAGTTGACAGTTGACAGTTGACAGTTGACAGTTGATCGAAGGAAGAGGGAAGAAGGAAGAGGTGAGAGGGAAGAGGGAAGGAGGGCAGAGGGTCGATCGCGACAGCGATAAATCTCAGCTTTCCAGATCGCCCTCAAAAGCCCTCAATCCCGTTCTAATCGGTTCTCAACATCATTAGACCTCTTGCAAAAATAGCTGGGACGGGCAAGATGCCCATCCCACAAAAAGTTTTTTCTCTTGTGGGATGGGCATCTTGCCCGTCCGAAAATTTACTTAAAAGGACTTTTGCAAGAAGCCTATTTTTCCCTATGCCAATTTTCCAGCTAATTGAGGCATCGGTCAATAGTCGCCACAACCGACTCAGCCAAGTCTTTCAGCGCGTAACCCCCCTCCAATCCAAAGGCGATGCGACGGGTGAGTTGCAGGCAGTATCCGGTGAAAGTACCGAAATCTGACGGAGCCAGAGTCATGCTCGCCAGGGGATCGGAAACAGTAGCGTCGTAACCGGCGCTGACAATCAACAAATCCGGTTCAAATTTTGACAAAAACGGCACGACAAGAGATTCAAAGGCGCTCAGGTATTCAGCTATACCGCCGCCCGGATACAGGGGAATGTTCAGCACGTTGTCGTAGGCCCCGCGCTCCTCGGCATCTCCCGTTCCCGGATAGCACGGAGATTGGTGCAGGGAACAGTAGACAATTTGGCGGCAGTTTTCCACCAAAGATTGAGTGCCGTTGCCGTGGTGCACGTCCCAGTCAAGGACGGCGACGCGATTGATTCCCGGCTGTTCCAGGGCGTAGTGAGCGGCGATCGCAGCATTGGAAAACAAGCAAAAACCCATCGCGCGGGCGTTTTCGGCGTGGTGTCCCGGCGGCCTGGCCAGCACAAAAGCCGGTTCCCCCGCAGCCACCACTCGATCGACCCCATCGAGCCAAGCACTTGCCGCTAGCAGCGCTACGTCGTAACTTTCTGCAGAAATCGGCGTATCACCGTCGAGGTAGCCGCCTCCCCGGTGAGCCAAATGTTGGACTTCTTTGATGTATCTTTGCGAGTGAACTTTTTTGATAGCCGAGAACAGTGCTTGTTCGCGCTGCGCCACTGGGGTGGGCAGTTGCCACTCAATTTGAGCCGCCCAAGGAGCAGCTTTCAGAGCATTGACGATCGCCGTTAAACGTTCTGGTCGCTCTGGGTGAAGCATTCCAGTCTTGTGCAGCAAAAAATCGGGGGAGTAGATAACGGGTAGCATCAGCAGATTTTAGAGTTAATTTTTTATATCTTAGATTTTCATTTTGATTTAATTCGACATTCGGCTTTGTGAAATTAAAATTGCGTCCGGGCAACCATTTTAATTGAGATCATCTGGGGCTTTGTAAAAAGATTTTTTCTTAATGTGCGCTGTTGAGAACTCGCTTCCGGATCTAACCCCCTGCGAACTCTCCATAGCACCCATTAAAGCTGGCGCGATCGATGCTTTTTTTTAATTTTTTAGATAGCACTCAAAAAAACTCACCAAAACATGAAAGCCGACCGCCTCAAAAACCATTTCTAGCTCCGGCAAATTGATGACTAAATCACCAACTACCAACTTACGAATTTCCCTCGTTTCGTCCCTTAACTTTTCTGGCAACTTTCGGCTAAACTCAAAGGCAAATTGTGATATAATTTTAGGAGTAATTTGCAATATTTGGCAGCTCTACTGAATCCAAATCGATTTTATCGCATTTTTGGCATTTATAGCGGTCAAATTTAAAGTTTTAACGGAGTTTTTCAACCTATGAGTATGTCTGAGTCGCGGATAATCCCGACGGATCTGGGTGGTGAGATGTCCCGATCGTACTTGGAATACGCCATGAGCGTAATTGTCGGTCGGGCGCTACCAGATGCGAGGGACGGTCTCAAGCCCGTTCACCGACGCATTCTCTACGCCATGAACGAATTGGGCTTGACTCCCGATCGACCATTCCGCAAATGCGCCCGCGTCGTCGGGGAGGTGCTGGGTAAATATCACCCGCACGGAGATACAGCGGTTTACGATGCGCTGGTGCGGATGGCTCAAGATTTCTCCATGCGGGAACGCCTAATCAACGGCCACGGCAACTTCGGCTCCGTTGACAACGACCCGCCCGCAGCCATGCGGTACACAGAATGTCGCCTCACAGCCCTGACTAGCGACTCCATGCTGCGTGACATCGACTCCGAAACAGTAGATTTCGGCGACAACTTTGACGGTTCCCAACAAGAACCCCTCGTACTCCCGGCACGCATCCCCCAAATTTTGCTCAACGGTTCCTCCGGGATTGCCGTAGGGATGGCAACCAACATTCCACCGCACAATTTGGGCGAAATAATTGACGGTTTGGTAGCGCTAATCCACAATCCAGCAATGACCGACCTGGAATTGATGCAGTACATCCCCGGCCCGGACTTTCCCACCGGAGGGCAAATTCTGGGGAGAGGTGGCATTCGCGATGCTTACACCACCGGGCGCGGTTCGATTACAATGCGCGGAGTCGCCGGCATTGAAACCATCGAACATCCCGGCCGCCCCGACAAAGAAGCAATTATTATCACCGAATTGCCTTACCAAACAAACAAGGCAGCCCTAATTGAGAAAATTGCCGAACTTGTCAACGACAAAAGATTAGATGGAATTTCCGACATTCGCGACGAAAGCGATAGAGACGGAATGCGGATCGTGATCGAACTCAAGCGCGATGCCTATCCCCGCGTCGTCCTCAACAACCTCTACAAACAAACACCCCTCCAAGCCAACTTTGGAGCCAATATGTTAGCGCTAGTAAACGGGGAACCCCAACTACTTACGCTCTCCCAATTCCTCAATGTCTTCCTAGACTTCCGCATTGAGACAATTACTCGCCGGACTCAATACGAACTCCGCAAAGCAGAAGAACGCGACCACCTTCTGCAAGGCTTATTAATTGCCCTAGACAACTTAGATGCAATTATTCACCTAATTCGCGCCGCTGCCGACTCCGCCGCCGCGAAACAGGAATTGATTGATAATTACGGTCTTTCCGAACAGCAATCAGACGCAATTCTGCAAATGCAGCTACGGCGTTTGACAGCCTTGGAAGCGCAAAAAATTCAGCAAGAACACGAAGAATTGCGAGCTAAAATTGCCGATTTGGAAGATATCTTAGCGCGCCGGGAACGCATCTTAGAAATCGCCGAATTTGAAGCAGTCGAAATCCAAACCAAAATCGCCACTCCCCGGCGCAGCGTCATCGAACACGCCGAAGGAGAAATCGATGAAAGAGATTTAATTGCCAACGAACAAGCAATTATTCTGATCACAGAACAAGGCTACATCAAGCGGATGCCTGTCAGCACTTTCGAGGCCCAAAGTCGCGCTACTCGCGGCAAAGCAGGCGCGAAAATGAAGGAAGATGACGGAGTAGAACATTTCCTTTCCTGCTGCGATCACGACAGCGTTTTGTTCTTCAGTGACAGGGGCGTAGTTTACTCTGTCAAAGCTTATCAAATCCCCGTCTGTTCGCGGACTGCTCGCGGCACTCCCGTGGTGCAACTGCTGCCGATTCCGATAGAAGAAAAAATTACTTCTATGGTGTCAGTGACAGAATTTACCAGTGAAGAATACTTGGTGATGTTGACTCGCGGCGGCTACATCAAGAAAACCGCACTTTCAGCTTTTGCTAACATCCGCACTAATGGCTTAATCGCGATTTCTCTGGAAGAAGGCGACCAATTGCGCTGGGTACGGAGAGCAAAAGTTGGTGATAGCATCATCATCGGTACGCGCCAAGGCATGGCAATTCATTTCCGCACCAATCACGAACAGTTGCGCCCAGTCGGCCGCGCGACGCGGGGTGTAAAATCAATGAAATTGCGATCGGGCGATGAGTTGATTAGCATGGACATTTTGCCCAGTTCAATTGTTGCCGAAATTGCTGAATTGGAAACAGAAGACTCGGAATTTGAAGGGGCAGAAATTGCTCTGTTAGAAACGGGCGACTCGGAATTTGAAGCAGCAGAAATTGCTGAATTGGAAACAGAAGATGTGGAATTGGAAGACGAAGAATTAGAACTGCAAACTGAGGAAATTGAAGGCGAAGATGCCGAAGAAATTCCGACGGTTAGCAGCGAAGTTCCTTCGGTGTTGGTAATCACAACCAATGGCTATGGCAAGCGGGTTCCCGTTTCTCAATTCCGCCTACAAAGACGGGCTGGCAAGGGATTGACGGCTACTAAATTCAAGTCGAAAAAGGGTAAGGATCAGGTAGCTGCCCTGCGAATTGTCAACGAAGATGACGAATTGATGATTATTACCAACCGAGGTATTATTATCCGTCAGGCTGTGAGTGCAATTTCCACGCAATCGCGCACAGCAACGGGTGTGCGGGTGCAGCGGTTGGATGAGGATGATTCAATCGTAGCTGTGGCTTTGGTGCCGCCTGCGGGTGAAGAATCGGCCGAAGAATCGGCATCTGAGGAAGTGGCAGAAGAGTAACAGGTTAATGGTTTGTAGGGTGCGCTTCGGTGCACCTTACTGCTGAATGCTAAAAGTGCGATCGCATTCTTTTTTGAAACTGGAGGCGAGAAACCCGGTTTCTACGAGTTTTGTGTTGAATAACGAGAAATCTAAGAAGAAACCGGGTTTCTGAGGTATATGCATCTCTAGTTTAACTGGAGGCGAGAAACCGGGTTTCTGCGAGTTTTGTATTTAGTAACGAGAAATCTAGAAAGAAACCGGGTTTCTGAGGTATACCTATGTCCGGCACTTCAATCATTGACAATTGACACGATAATTGCTATAGCATAATATAAGTCTAAATTTAATAGCAAAAGTCTGTAAAAATGCCTTATTTAACAGCAGCAAGCGACATCAAAGCAGTCATCGCTCAATTTTCCCAAGCTAAAATTCTGTGGGTAGACACAGAAATCGCTGACTATAAATCTAACCCCAGATTATCTCTGATTCAGGTGTTAGCTGACTCCACAGATGCGACGGGAGATGCCACGTTTTTACTAGATGTCTTGGACAAACCTGAATTGGCAAAAGATTTCATCAACAAAATCATGGTAAATCCAAATATTGAAAAAGTATTGCACAACGCCAGCTATGACATCAGATTTCTGGGCAATGATGACGCTCAAAATGTCACTTGCACATTGCAAATGGCGAGAAAAATTCCAGCTTACTTCCTGCCATTACCCAACCGACAACTCAAAACATTAATCGAAACACTTTGCGGCATTGGTTATGTAGATAAATCAGAACAAAGCGGCGATTGGGCCAAGCGTCCCCTGACGCAGAAGCAGCTAGAATATGCCAAAATGGACGCGGTTTATTTAGCTAGAGTGCATCGCCGCCTGCTAGAAATCCTGGAAGAGTGTTACCCAGATCCCGCCACAGAAAACTTGACAGCATTGGGCGAAAAATATCAAGAAATAGAATCTCGGTGGAAGCCGCTAGATTCAGAAATTGCTGAAGTCAAGGAACGATTTAAAGCGGGGATGCTGGCGCAAAATCTCAAAGATAGTTCTTATTTTCAGCTTTCCAGTTCGATCACGATGAAAGTTGATTTTATGACGCTGGCGAGGCTGACGCAAACTGAGGGAATTGAGTTAAATTTTCCGGTGACGCTGACTAAAGAAATTCAAAAACAGTTAGGAAAACTCATCGCCTATCCATATTTGGAAGTTGAGGATATTGCTAGTTGGCGGTTGAATTCCAACCTACAGCAGCGGCGGAAATCTACTAAGAAAATTGCGCCGCAACCTGAGACTGAGGATTTCACAGCATTGGGGCAAAGGTACAAAGAAATTTTGCCTGAATGGAAGTTGCTGGATTCAGAAGTTGAGCATCTGAAAGAGCGGATCAAAAAAGCAATGTTGGTACAAAATAAGAGCAATACTCCCGATTTTAAGTTATCTAGTTCTTCAATTTTGAAGGTAGATTTTGCTAGCTTGGCAAAACTGGCGCTATCTGTGGGGGTTGAGTTAGATTTTATGGTGACGCTGACTCAATACATCCAGAAGCGGTTAGGGGAAGCGATTAACAAAATTGATGTGCAAATTGAGTATATTACGAGTTGGCGGATGACTGCTAAAAGTGTGGAAGATGAAGATGAGGAAATTCCATTTTAAATAGAGGGCGGGTACGGGATACCGCCCTTACAGTATAAACGAATCGCGTTTCATTTTTGCTGTGTGTACCGCTACTAACCTTGTTCTTCCAAATACTCTGCAACTGCTTGCAAATCTTCCAATCCTCGGTTCAAGCTGTTAAGCATAGCTTCCCCAGTTTCAGTATCAAAGTTGAGTTTAGGATTTTGGAAAGCTAACTCTTGAATTGCTTCTAGCCATAGTGAAAGCGGTACCTGGCGCACAGCTTCCCGTAACCCCATATTTGCCAATACTGCAAGATAAAAACCTGTCAAGTCTTGCCCTCCATAGCCATAGAAACCATGCCGCAGTTCTAGCTTTTCGGGGGTGTAGGCTGCATATTGATCGAAAGTGATCGGTGTGCGATCGAGTTTTGGTTGTGGGAGTGGTGGTGTATCCATATCAGCAAAAACGGGAGGTAAGGAACTAGAGACAGAGTGCGATCGCTATACCCGCTGTTTATTGCTCAGCTAGTTTGTGGCGATAGCCTCTCCACATGACGTAATTAACTTGATTTCCCTTCTAAATCCATAGAAATTCCGCAAACTGCGGTGTCGATGTTCTCCGCTGAAGGTGGAAGTATCTGAAATCCATGCTTCTTGTACCATTTGACAAGGTTGGGATTATTGTTGATGTCTTTTTGAATTAAAGAACCGTAGATCCGCCTAACTCCCCCTTGACGAGCTATCGCTATTGCAAACTGTAACAGGTGAGTTCCCAACCCTTTTTGACGGTAATCGATTGGCTTGGGCTTGACTAGAAGCCTCCAAAGAGCTGCCAATAAGTGCGGGGGAGTGTGAATTATATCATTGTGAATCAAGAGATCGCCTATCATCAATTCACCAGGCGGATCAAAAACGCAATTAATCATACCAACTTCGCTGTTACGGTACAGGAGCTTGGCAATAAAATATCGGTCTTTGTCCCCGTCTACTTTCAGCCGATACTCTCGTCCCTCGCGATCGAGGAGAATAATAGGTTCCCTGCTTTCCGAGAAACTTTTCAGCATAATTTACTGTGAGACAACTTAATGACAAACATTGGGATAATTAGGACAGTCTAAATAGTTTAGTCTTTATTTGTTACTATCGGCTGCGCCTTTGCGGTTAATTTCAATCAACCATATTTAACCAAGGTGGGCATTTTGCCCACCCTAATTCCTACTTCCCTACCGTGAAATACTCATTCTTAGCATACACGCTAATAATGCAGTCTCCCACTTCAAAAAACATCCCCTCTTGCTCATCTTTAGAAAATTGCAAGTTGCCGTATTTAGAATTAATTTCCTCAGCAGTCGCCGCTTTTGCCTCCATTTCATCCGGGATAAGTCCGGTAGAACCGATATAGAAAACCAGCGGTGAAACTTTTTCGCTGTACACTTTTTCGGCATAAGCTTCCAGTCGCTCATTCGCATTAGCTAAAGCAGCGACAAATTCGTCTCGATTGACATCTTTTCCCTGCCATTTCGCTTGCAAAAGGCGCAGCAAACTATCTGCACCCACTTTGGCTAAAGTAGCGCTAACAATTCCGTTATCCTCCAACCCCAAAAACTCATCGAAAATTAGTTTCATCAAGTCGTCAACTTTGGTGATTTTTGTTCGGGATGACAGCGTTTTGTGGGCGAAGACGACAGGCTCGTCTAAGGTGATTTCAAATGTCGGTTTTGCTAGTTTTTCGCCAGTGTTTTTATGGTAAACTTCGTAAAGGCGATCGAGAAATTTGTTGGCTGAGTGGAATTTGCCGAAGTTGAGGATGTTTTTGCTGCCGATGTCGATTTTGTAGCTGACTCGCGAATCTACTGAACCGTTGGCGATCGCACTTTTCAATTCCGTATATTCCGTAGTCGTTGGAAAGTTGATGTACAAGCTTTTCGACAGATAGTGCTGTTTCAATTCTTCCAATTGTTGGGCCGTATAAGCCTCGGATTCTTCCTTCAAATGAGCCGAGAGAATGCTGGAGATAATTTTAATGTTTGCGAGTTCCTCAAACACTCCGTCAAGGCTACCGTAACGCCCGTCAAAAGGCACTAGCGGCAAACTTGCTAATTTAATATCATACTCTGAATGGAAGTCAAATTCTGCCACAGGTGAGCCGTCTTTTTCCAGTACACCGCTTTTGTTGAGCAAGTCAAACACTGGTTGACTGCTGATTTTGGTTCGCAGCGACTTGATATTAACTTCGCCGTCGCTGACAATAGTATAATTGTTGAAAGTATTGAGGTCTGTTACCAGAATTCCTGCAACTTCTGCGATTAAAGTTTCATCCTCAACTTTTACCAGCTTAACTTTTCGGGTAATCAGCATATTGATGGTAGCTGTATTTTGATTGATCGCAAATGAACCCATCCGCACGTATTCGCCGCCATCTAAGAATTCAGTTTTCAGCCAAGGCTTGACAATTTTACCGTTTTCGTCGCGCTTTCCTTCAACTCGCTTTAAACCTTTGCGCTGATAGTTTTCTTGCAAGTGTTTTAAGTTGATGATGATGCTGTTGCTGTTTTCCTCTAATATCTTGACTAACTCCAGCAGGGAAATTTTGTCGCTGACTTTTACCCGATCGCCCATTTGATGATTTTGCAACACATCAGGCGCAAACACAGCCCCTTCCAAATCTTCCGTAAACCCTGCTATTTGGGCATTTGTCAAAGCTTTAGCGTGTTTTTCAGTCAAAGTAGCATCAAAGGTGCTCGCCAGCGCATACTTCGCCGTATTCAAATTGCCGTCAGCGAGGTTAGCTTTCGCAAAAGCAAACACCGACTCATCAGTTTGAGCAACGGGAACCTCTAGTTTGTCATATTCAGCTTGGGTGACTTGCTGATATTTGTAAAACAGTCCCTGATCGTCTGCTTTCAGCCCGCAGATTTTCAGAGTGCTCGATGAACCGTTTATTTTCTTGCCACTTTTGGAGACAAAAACTTGATAATCGTATTCCTTAATTAACGGTTCTTCCAGCGGCGGCGCCACGGAACCGCCTAACAATTTAGTGCTGTCGTAAAGAGCATCATAAACCATTTTAACTTCGCCAGCGCGAATACAATTTCCCGATAAGGTGTTGGCAATTTTGGATAGCAGTTTAAAGTCAGCACAGCCATAGGATATGGTATTTGCAAACACATCCATGTCTTTGAGTTCTTCACAAATTTCCCCTAATTTCGCCGATTCAGAATTAGCACTTGGGTCATTTGCATAACCGTCTGTGTGCAAATTAATTGCTGTCACTTCTCCCGCTTTTACCAGAGATTTAGCGAGTTCCATCGACTGCGAGATGCAGGTACAGCCAGCGGTGTGGATTTTTTGAATTGCTTTGATATATTGAGAGTCCATTTTCATCACTTCTTGAATCGGAATTCGCTGGAAGTGACAAATTACATCCCCATTGTCAGCATAGGAAATTAAGCTGATTATTAGCTGGTAATTGTTGTATTCGTCTAAGGTCAAAAGCTTGATTAGGGTTTCTTTGAGCGGCTTTAAGTCATAATACATTGAGCCGGAGCGATCGATAATGATGATGCTGTGGGCGACGGATTTTTCTGGGATATCACCGGGCTTTCTTTCTAGATTTATGCGATCGACTAAATAGAATGCCTTTGCGTTTCCGGCAAAATTGTAGAGGGTAAATTTTGTGCGATTATTTGAGGCTGCTTGGCTGCTGGAACTTTTGACCTGAGATGATTGTTTTGCTTGTCGTGCCATAGTTTTCACCCATGTTGACCTATTGTTCAACTTTATCATGACACGCGCTTTTGTTGATGTCAAGGCCTGTAGCAAAAATTATCTGCGAGGCTGAATAAGCATTAATATTTAGTGGCGGTTAGCAAAAGTAATAGATGTAAGTAAGTAGTGTAGTAAAGATTTAGTCGATCGTCCTATATTTATAAAATCCGCTCATCAAACTTTATTATTCACGATTCCAATATGGATTGGACTATTTAAGTTTTTTTGCTATTCAAGTTTTAATGAAAAGAGAATTTATTGAGTTTAAAAATTACCTTATTTCAGTGACATGAATCACACCCATTGAGCGATCTACGTTTTATTATAACTTTACTTAACAATCACTGGGCTGGAAACTCTATTTGCTTCTGTTAAGCTACAAATAGCCCGGAGATGAGGTGAATAATAATAAAAGTATGACTACTCTAAATTTTACATTGACAGGTTATCAAACGCTCGATCGCATTTACTCAGGAACTCGCACCCTAGTTTATCGCGGAACTCGGCTCTGCGACAAACAGCCCGTTGCCATCAAAGTCTTGCATAGCGAGTATCCAAGCTTCAGCGAACTCGTGCAATTTCGCAATCAATATACTATTGCCAAAAACCTCAATTTACCCGGAATCATCGAAACCTACAGCTTAGAACCCCACCAAAACAGCTATGCGCTGGTAATGGAAGACTTCGGGGGAATCTCTCTCAAGGCATGGATGGAACAAGGGGAAACTCTACCGAATTTGAGTGAATTGTTGCAAATGGCGATCGACATCAGCAATACATTAGATATACTTTGCCGCCACCGGATCATTCATAAAGATATTAAACCCGCCAATATTTTAATTAATCCCCAAACAAAACAAGTCAAACTGATTGACTTTAGTATTGCATCTTTGCTGCCCAGGGAAACTCAAACCCTGATCAATCCTAACGTACTCGAAGGAACACTTGGCTATTTGTCACCAGAACAAACTGGAAGGATGAATCGCGGCATTGACTATCGAACTGATTTCTATTCTTTGGGCGTGACTTTTTACGAATTGCTGGCGGGAGAGTTGCCGTTTCAATCCCATGATGCGATGGAATTGGTACACTCTCATATTGCCAAGCAGCCGCCATCACTACATGAAATCAAGCCGGAAATTCCGCCGGTACTCTCGGAGATTGTCAGCAAATTGATGGCAAAAAATGCTGAAGACCGCTATCAGAGTGCTTTGGGGCTGAAATTTGACTTAGAATTTTGTTTGCGTCAATTACAAGAAAGTGGTAAGATAGAAGGTTTTGAAATAGCTCAGAGGGATTTGTGCGATCGCTTCATCATCCCCGATCGACTCTATGGACGAGAAACCGAAGTAGAAACCCTACTCCAAGCCTTTGAAAGAGTTAGCCTTGGGGCAACAGAAATGATGCTCGTCGCTGGTTTTTCAGGAATTGGTAAAACTGCGATTGTCAACGAAGTTCACAAACCTATTGTGCGACAACGTGGCTATTTTATCAAAGGTAAGTTTGACCAATTTAATCGTAATATTCCCTTCAGTGCATTTGTGCAAGCCTTTCAGGACTTGATGGGGCAATTATTTACAGAAAGCGATACCCAGATTCAACAATGGAAAAAGAAGATATTAGAGGCAGTTGGAGAAAATGGACAAGTCATTATTGAAGTGATTCCCGAATTAGAAAAGATTATTGGCGAACAACAACCTGCAACAGAATTATCAGGAACAGCCGCTCAAAATCGGTTTAACTTATTATTTCAGAAGTTTACTCAAGTCTTTACCAGTGTAGAACATCCCTTAGTGATGTTTTTGGACGATTTGCAGTGGGCAGATTCTGTATCACTGAAGTTAATCCAAGTTTTAATGGCAGATACTCATTATTTATTACTAATTGGAGCGTACCGCGATAACGAGGTTAATCCAGCGCATCCATTAATGTTAAGTTTGAGTGACATTCAAAAAGCACAAGCAATAATTAATACCATTACCTTAGCACCATTGAGTCAAGAGACCATCAATCAATTCGTCGCAGATGCCCTCAAAAGTACAGAAAATTTAGCTTTACCTCTTTCCCAATTGGTGTTTCAGAAAACCCAAGGAAATCCCTTTTTTGCCACTCAATTTCTCAAAGCCTTATACAAAGATAATTTCATTCAATTTAACTTAGAGTTAGGCGGTTGGCAATGCGATCTTGTTCGAGTCAAGGAACAAGCCTTGACCGATGATGTTATTGAATTCATGGCGTTGCAGTTACAGAAATTGCCCTTAGCTACTCAAGATATTCTGAAACTTGCGGCTTGTATTGGCAATCAGTTCGATTTAGGAACATTGGCAATTGTTTCGGAAAACTCAGAAGTAGAAACAGCAGCCAATTTGTGGAAAGGGTTGCAAGAAGGGTTGATTTTACCTCAAGGTGAAATTTATAAGTTTTATATGGAGCCAGAAAATCTTGCTATTACGTCTCAAGAGTCTCAAACCGCTACCTACAAATTCTTACACGATCGCGTCCAACAAGCCGCCTATTCTCTGATCCCAGAGGAGGAAAAACAGGCAACTCATCTCAAAATTGGGCAACTGTTGTTGCAGAAGACTTCGCTCAACGATCGCGAAGAAAAACTTTTCGATATCGTCAATCATCTCAATGTCGGGAAATCTCTGATTACCCAACCATACCTTTGCCATGAAGTCGCCCAGTTGAATCTTGCAGCCGGACGCAAAGCCAGAGCAGCAACGGCTTACAGAGCTGCGATCGCCTATTTTACAACGGGTATTGACCTGCTCCCAGGCGATCGCTGGCAACATCAATATCAGCTCTGTCTCGCCCTCTATGAAGGCGCAACAGAGGCAGCTTACCTCAACACCGATTTTGAACAGATGGAACAGTTAGCAGCAACGGTGCTGACTCATACCCATTCCTGGCTTGATCGGGTGACTACATATCAGGCTAAAATCCAGGCTTGCATCGCCCAAAATCAACATCTAGAAGCTTTGCGGCTGGCGCGAGAAGTGCTGAATCAACTGGGGGTGTATCTCCCAGAGCAACCTACACAGGTAGAAATCAAGCAGGGGCTTCAGCACACCCAAACACTTCTGGGCAGGCGATCGATTGAATCACTGTTAGAGTTACCCGAAATGACTGCACCGGAGCAAAAAGCAGTAATGGTTATTATATCGAACATCATGTCTGTTGCTTATCAAGTTGCTCCAAACCTGTTGCCCTTGCTCACCTTTATTCAAGTCGATTTATCCGTGCAATACGGGAATACAACGGAGTCAACCTATGGTTATGTCCAGTATGGGTTGATGTTGGTTGCCATTTTGAAAGATATTGATGCAGGCTATCGCTTTGGGCAATTAGGGATGAACCTGTTACAGCGCATTGATGCCCGCAAGCTCGCTGCTAAAACGATTTTTGGATTCAACACCTCCCTCCGACATTGGCGAGAACCCGCAAAAGATACCCTTGACGGGTATCTGCAAGCTTACGCCAGTGGACTAGAAACGGGCGATCTTGAATATGTTGTCCTCAGCCTGATGTGCTACAGCTACACGGCTTATTTCAGTGGGCAGGAACTTTCTGCTCTCAAACAGACGATGGATAAACACCGCAAAGTCATCCAGCAATTCCGTCAGAATGGCTATTTTCGCATTCAAAGTATTTACTATCAAGCGGTACTAAATTTGCTGGAACCTACGGGTGAACCAGATCGATTGTGTAGCAAAGACTATGATGAGGATGAGATGATTCAGCTTCATCTACAAGGCAATCAATTGATAGCGCTCTATCAACTCTATTTTAATAAACTGCTCCTTTCCTATCTGTTCCATCGCTATGAACAAGCGGTCTTAAATGCCCGTTTGACAGAACAGTATTTGCACACAGCAGTAGGACTGATGCACGTTCCGCTCTTCTCCTTCTACGATGCGCTGCTACAATTAGCGATTTATCCAACTGCCAGTCACACAGAGCAAGCAGCTATTCTAGATAAGGTCTCTGCCCATCAGGAGAAACTTCAGGAATGGGCATTTCATGCACCCAGCAATCAGACTCACCATTGTGCGCTAGTTGCCGCAGAACGGTGTCGAGTTCTAGGTGAAAAAGTCAACGCCACAGATTTGTACGATCGCGCCATTGCTCTTGCTAAAGCAAACGATTACATTCAAGAAGAAGCTCTGGCCAATGAACTAGCCGCCAAATTTTATCTAGATTGGGGCAAAAAGCGCATTGCCCAGGAATACATGATTGAAGCCTACTATGGCTATGCTCGTTGGGGCGCAAAAGCCAAAGTCGCCGACTTGGAAAGACGTTATCCTCAACTGCTTGCTCCCATCCTCCAACAAACCCGTTCTCCCCTGTCAACTAACGAAACTATCTTCGCATTGGGGAGTGTCACATCCACAATTTCCGCTACATCCAGCAGTAGCAGTGTCTCTGTTGCTTTAGATTTAGCCGCTATTCTTAAAGCTTCCCAAACTCTTTCTGGCGAAATCGAACTCGAAAAACTGCTCTCATCGTTGCTTTCCATTGTTATCGAAAATGCGGGAGCAGATAAATGCGTGTTAATGCTCTTGCGAAATGATCGCTTGCTGATTAAAGGCTCAATGGCGGTGGGGATGGAGCCAGTCGTGTTGCAAAGCCTTCCTATTGAGGACAGTCAGGAGATTCCCCTGAAGCTGATTTACAAAGTCTTGCACAACCAGCAGACTGTTGTGCTAATTAATGCGAGTGCCGATCGGATTTTAGCTAATGACCCGTATATCATTCGTCAGCAGCCGTATAGTATCTTGTGTAGCCCGATTTTGTATCAAGGCAAGTTGAGGGGCATTTTATATCTAGAAAATAATTTAGCAATAGGGGCGTTCACGAGCGATCGCGTGGAACTGCTCAATTTGCTATGCGCTCAAGCTGCTATTTCTTTAGAAAATGCCCAACTTTATGAGCGATCGCAGCATTATGCTCAACAATTAGAGCGATCGCTCGATCGGTTGAGTGCAGAACAATCTCGGTTGCAAGCATCCCAGCAACGACTCCAGCTATTGGTTAAGCAAACTCCAGTAGCCGTCATAGAGTGGGATATCAATTTTCTGGCTACTGACTGGAACCCAGCAGCAGAACGAATCTTTGGCTATACCAAGCAGGAGGCTTTGGGTCGTCACTTCACATTTATCGTTCCTGAAGTGATTCAAGCACAACTAAAGGGAGTCAGCGTCGATATTATATCGCAGCAGGGTGGTAATTACAGTATTAATGAAAATCTTACAAAGGATGGCAAAACGATTATTTGTGTTTGGTATAACAATGTACTTATGAATGCAGATGGCGAGTTAATAGGAGTTGCTTCGCTGGCAGATGATATTACCGATCGCAAAGAAGCAGAACTTGCCTTAGAGCAGAAATCCCTTGCATTAGAAAATGCCTTAAACTCGTTACAGCAAGCCCAGATCCAAATTATCCAAAGTGAAAAAATGTCTGCCCTAGGTAACTTAGTCGCCGGAGTTGCCCACGAAATCAACAATCCCGTCGGCTGCATTATTGGCAACGTTGGTGCTGTCCAAGATTCCATCAATGACCTATTTGGGCTGATTGACCTCTACAACGATAAATTCCCTCAACCAGGGACTGAAATTGAAGAGGAATTAGAGACAATCGACCTGGAATATTTACGCTCTGATTTACCCAAGTTAATCAGAGCCATGAAAGATGGAGGCGATCGCATCACCAGCATCAGCAAGAGTCTCCGCACTTTCTCCCGTGCCGATAGCGACCAAAAACAAAAGTTCAACCTGCACGAAGGGATTGATAGCACCATCTTGATTTTACGCCATCGCCTCAAGGCTTCGGATACTCGTCCCGCGATTGAAGTTGTCACTAACTACGGGAAAATTCCGGCGATTAATTGCTTTCCAGGTCAATTAAATCAGGTGTTTATGAATATTCTTGCCAATGCTATCGATGCGTTGGATGAATCAAATATAGGTCGAATTTTTGCCGAAATTCAGGCGAATCCTAACTGCATTGCCATTACAACCTCCGTCCAAAATAATTTTGTTAAAATTACTATTATTGATAATGGAAAGGGGATGAATCAAGAGGTAAAACAAAAGATTTTTGACCATTTATTTACAACAAAAGCCGTTGGCAAAGGAACAGGATTGGGATTGGCGATCGCGCGTCAAATTGTGGTAGAAAAACATGGAGGTTCAATTCACGTCAATTCTCGACTAGGAGTGGGAACAGAATTTATCATCAGCTTACCAACTTAAGTAGAGCGAAACAGTTAATTTTTTTCCTGACCTTCAGACTTATTAACAAACCACTCACTAATTTTACGGAAAGAATAGCCATGAATAACTCCCACCCAAACCAGAAGCAAAGCACAAACAGTCAAATTGTCAACCATCAAATTATCCAAACAATTTATGACGGAACTCGCACCTTAGTTTATCAAGCTATCCGTACCGATGACCAACTACCGGTTATTATTAAACTACTGAAAAACGAGTATCCCACCTTTAGCGAACTGGTGCAGTTTCGCAATCAGTACACTATTGCTAAAAACCTTAACTCACCTCTAATTATCCAAACCTATAGCCTAGAACCATATCAAAATGGCTATGCCTTGGTGATGGAAGACTTTGGGGGAATTTCCCTGAAAGAATGGGCAGTGAAAGAGGAAAATAGACTCTCATTGGGGGAATTTTTAGAAGTTGCGATCGCACTGTGCAACACCTTAGATATACTCTATCACGAGCGCATCATTCACAAAGATATTAAACCAGCCAATATTTTAATTAATCCCGAAAGTAAGCAAGTCAAATTAATCGATTTTAGTATTGCCTCTTTATTGCCAAGAGAAACCCAAACCCTGATCAATCCCAATGTCTTAGAAGGAACCATAGCTTATATATCCCCAGAACAAACAGGAAGGATGAATCGAGGGATTGACTACCGTACAGATTTTTATTCTTTGGGTGTAACTTTCTACGAATTACTCACGGGAGAATTACCATTTCAATCAAATGACCCGATGGAATTAGTACATTCTCATATTGCAAAACAATCACCAAATATGAATCAACCTCACCCCAACAGTCGGCGGTTGGCGGGTGAGGTTGATTTTCCTATTCCCCAAGTCCTTTCTGATATCGTCATGAAACTGATGGCTAAAAATGCTGAAGATAGATATCAAAGTGCTTTAGGGTTGAAATATGATTTAGAAAAATGTTTAACTCAACTTCAAGAAACTGGTGAAATTCAGAGTTTTGAAATAGCTCAGAGGGATCTGTGCGATCGCTTCATTATCCCAGATCAACTTTATGGACGAGAAGCTGAAGTATCAACCCTAATCCAAGCGTTTGAAAGAGTCAGCCTTGGTGCAACAGAAATGATGCTGGTAGCTGGGTTTTCGGGGATTGGAAAAACAGCAGTTGTCAACGAAGTTCATAAACCCATTGTGCGGCAACGTGGTTATTTTATTAAAGGGAAATATGACCAATTCAATCGCAATATTCCCTTCTCTGCCTTTGTGCAAGTATTCCGCGATTTAATGGGGCAGTTGCTTAGTGAAAGCGATACCAAATTACACATCTGGAAAACTCAGATTCTTCAGGCGCTAGGGGACAATGGGCAGGTAATGATTGAGGTGATTCCCGAATTAGAACGCATCATCGGTAAGCAAGCACCCGCTACAGAACTATCAGGAACTGCGGCACAAAATAGATTTAATTTACTGTTCCAAAAGTTCATTCAAGTCTTCACAACTAAAGAACATCCATTGGTGATGTTTTTGGATGATTTACAGTGGGCTGATTCTGCCTCACTCAATTTGATACAACTTTTGATGAATGAGTCGGAAAGTCGCTATTTATTAACGATCGGGGCTTACCGAGATAATGAAGTTTCACCAGCGCATCCCTTAATGTTGACCTTAGATGCGATCGCCAAAGCCAACGCCACCATCAATACTATTACTTTGGGTTCCCTCAGTCAGGGTAGCTTAAACCAGCTAGTCGCTGACACCCTCAACTGCCATATTTTGAGCGCGCAACCCTTGACAGAATTGATTGCCGTCAAAACAAAAGGCAATCCCTTTTTTGCCACCCAGTTTCTCAAAGCACTGTATCAAGATGGATTGATTCAGTTCACCCCCCCAACCCCCCCTTACCAAGGGGGGGCTACGGGGGGGTGGCAGTGCGATCTGGCAAAGATTCGCACTGTTGCCATTTCCGATGATGTCGTGGAATTTATGGCATCACAGTTACAAAAACTGCCGAATTATACCCAAGATATTCTCAAATTAGCCGCTTGTATTGGCGCACAGTTTGATTTGAATACGCTGGCGATCGTCTCTGAGCAATCGGAATCTGATGTCGCCGTTGCCCTCTGGAAAGCCTTGCAGGAAGGACTAATTATTCCCCAAAGTGAAATTTATAAGTTCTATGTGGGCGAATTGGATACAACCCAAAACACACAAACTGAAACGCTAAATTATAAGTTCCTCCACGATCGCGTTCAACAAGCCGCTTATTCCCTAATTCCTGAAGATCAACAACAGTCAACTCATTTAGCGATCGCTCGGTTGCTGCGACAAAGCACCCCAGACACCGAACTAGAAGCCAAAATTTTCGAGATTGTCAACCATTGGAACAGGGCGATCGCAATTATCCTTGACCAATCGGAAAAAGATAATCTTGCCAAACTTAATTTAATTGCTGGACGCAAAGCTAAAGCCTCGAATGCTTACGAACCAGCTTTCAAATATTTCACTACAGGTATAAATTTACTGTCTGATGGTGCTTGGCAGACCCAAACCAGCCTGATGTTAGGATTGCAGGAAGGAGCAACAGAAGCGGCGTATTTATGCGGTAATTACGAGCAAATTGAGCAGGGAGTAAAGGTAATTTTAGCTGCAAATCTCCAAGCGACCGAGTACGTTAAAGCCTACGAAATCCAGATTCAAGCCTATACAACCCAGGGGAGATTTCAAGAGGCGATCGCGATTGCCCAGACTGCTTTAACCAAATTTAACACTTATCTTCCAGAGCAACCGACATCGACAGATATAACATCGGCTGTAGAAAAGGTAACGGAATTGCTTAATGGTAGAACTGCTGAAGATTTACTCGATTTGCCGGTGATGACCGAACCAGAAGCATTGGCAATTATGCAGTTACTTTCTAGTGTTACCGGCGCAGCCTATCTTTCTGCTTCCCAACTATTTCCATTTATTGTTCTGACTCAAGTTATATTGTCGATTCAGAAAGGTAATAACTCCCTATCAGCCTTTAGTTACAGTAACTATGCGGTTTTATTGAACAAGATGTTAGGGGATTTGGATACAGCTTATGACTTTGCTCAGATGTCATCACAATTAGTGGCAAAGCTCACTGCACGTTTTATGGAGCCAAAAGTTAATCTTCTCTTAGCCGCATTTTTTATCCATTATAAATCTCATTTTCGCAACAGTTTAGCTTTATACAAGGAAGGTTTCCAGACAGCCCAGGAAGTCGGCGATTCAGAGTTTGCAGGCTATAACGTCCACCATTTGTGTCAGTGCGCTTATATAGCTGGTAAGGATTTAAATACTTTGGTGACAGAAACAGAACCTTATTTAAATACCCTATCCAAGCTCAATCTCAAAACATCTTTAAACTACTCTTACATTATTTTACAAGCAGTTGAGCGGCTCCAAAATAGTCAAAACCAGTCAATTTTGACAAATAAAACAGAGCAAATACACGCTGCACTCACCGCTACTAATGATTTAATTGGATTGCATTATTATTGGGTCTATAGCCTGACTACTTCCTATCTCCTCAATCAATATCCACAGGCAATTCAAGATGCAATAGAAGTGCGTCAAACCATAGCAGTTGCAGGAAGCGGGATTAGCGAATTAGTTTTTTACTTTTACGATTCCCTGACAGCACTAGCTACCCATACCGAAGCCACAGACAAAACCGAACTGCTGGAGCGGGTTTCCAAAAATCAAGCCATACTCCACCATCGTGCAGTTTCCGCACCGATGAATTTTCAACATAAATATGACCTAGTAGAAGCTGAACAACATCGGGTTTTAGGCAAGAATTATGAAGCAGGGGATTGCTACGATCGCGCCATCGCTGGAGCCAAAGCCAACGAATACATCCAAGAAGAAGCCCTAGCAAACGAACTAGCTGCTAAATTCTACCTCAACTGGGGTAAAGAGAAAGTTGCCGCAGGTTATATGCAAGAAGCCTATTATTGTTATGCCCGTTGGGGAGCAAAAGCCAAAACTGATGATTTGGAAAACCGCTATCCCGAATTGCTTTGCCCGATTTTGCAGCAGTCCGAACCCTCGATGACAATGTTCGGCACACTAGCAACGATCGCATCTCCCGGCTATTCCCTTCACTCCAACACCCGCAAAAGTTCTAGCAGTTCTAGCATCAATACAACCCTTGATTTTGCTGCCATTCTCAAAGCCTCCCAAGCACTTGCGAGGACGATTCAATTAGAGGATCTGATCTACCAACTGACGCAAATTATTCTGCAAAATTCGGGGGGCGATCGCTGTGCGTTAATCTTACCTTCGGAGAATCAAGTTTGGGAAGTACGGGCGATCGCCACACCCACCGCCACCGAACTGTACACCGAACCCCTGGAAAACAACCCCAATCTCCCCATCAAACTGATTCAATATGTCAAAAACACTCACAAAGTCGTGGTGATTGACGATCTAGAAACCGATTTACCCGTAATTGATAATTATTTGACACTACAGCAGCCGAAAAGTGTCCTGTGTTTACCAATTCTCAATCAAGGAAATTTGGTTGGTATTTTGTATCTGAAGAATCGCTTAACCAGTGGTGTGTTTACCAGCGATCGCATCATTATTCTAGACTTTCTCTGCTCCCAAGTGGCTATTTCTCTAGAAAATGCCCGGCTTTACAATCAAGTCAAGCAGACCCTCACCGACCTGCAAAATGCTCAACTCCAAATTGTCCAAAGTGAAAAAATGTCTGCCCTAGGTAACTTAGTTGCCGGGGTAGCCCACGAAATCAACAATCCCGTCGGCTGTATTATTGGCAACGTTGGTGCTGTCCAAGATTCCATCAATGACCTATTTGGGCTGATTGACCTCTACAACGATAAATTCCCTCAACCAGGGACTGAAATTGAAGAGGAATTAGAGACAATCGACCTGGAATATTTACGCTCTGATTTACCCAAGTTAATCAGAGCCATGAAAGATGGAGGCGATCGCATCACCAGCATCAGCAAGAGTCTCCGCACTTTCTCCCGTGCCGATAGCGACCAAAAACAAAAGTTCAACCTGCACGAAGGGATTGATAGCACCATCTTGATTTTACGCCATCGCCTCAAGGCTTCGGATACTCGTCCCGCGATTGAAGTTGTCACTAACTACGGGAAAATTCCGGCGATTAATTGCTTTCCAGGTCAATTAAATCAGGTGTTTATGAATATTCTTGCCAATGCTATCGATGCGTTGGATGAATCAAATATAGGTCGAATTTTTGCCGAAATTCAGGCAAATTATAACTGCATTGCCATTACAACCTCCGTCGAAAATAATCTCGTTAAAATTACCATTACTGATAATGGAAAGGGGATGAATGAAGAAGTTCAAGCTAAGATATTTGAGCATTTATTTACCACTAAAGCAGTAGGTAAAGGCACAGGATTGGGACTGGCGATCGCCCGTCAAATTGTCGTCGAAAAACATGGCGGTTCCCTGAACGTTCAGTCTATACTGGGAAGGGGAACAGAATTTATCATCAGCTTACCAACTTAAGTAGAACGAAACAGTTAATTTTTTTCCTGACATTCAGACTCATTAACAAACCACTCACTAATTTTACGTCAACAATAGCCATGAACAACTCCCACCCAAACCACAACAAAAACACAAAATCTCAACTTTTTAACTGTCAAATTATCAAAACAATTGATGAAGGAACTCGCACCTTGGTTTATCAAGCCATCCGTACCGATGACCAACTACCTGTTGTTATTAAACTACTGAAAAACGAGTATCCCACCTTTAGCGAACTGGTGCAGTTTCGCAATCAATACACTATTGCTAAAAACCTTAACTCACCCCTAATTATCCAAACCTACAGTCTAGAACCCTATCGAAATGGCTATGCCTTGGTGATGGAAGATTTTGGGGGGATTTCCCTTCAGGAATGGGCACTTAAAGAGAAAAATGCACTATCTTTGAGGGAGTTTTTAGTTCTAGCGATCGCTCTGTGCGATGCCTTAGATGTATTATATCGCGAGCGCATCATTCACAAAGACATCAAACCCAGTAATATTCTCATTAATCCCGAAACCAAACAAGTTAAATTAATTGACTTTAGTATCGCTTCTCTACTGCCACGAGAAACCCAAGCTTTGCTCAATCCCAATGTATTAGAAGGAACGCTGGCTTACATTTCCCCAGAACAAACAGGCAGAATGAATCGGGGGATTGATTATCGGACTGATTTTTATTCTTTAGGGGTGACTTTCTACGAATTGCTGGCAGGAAAATTGCCATTTCAATCAAATGATCCAATGGAGTTAGTGCATTGCCATATCGCCAAAGCAGTACCATTAGTACATGAAATCAAGCCACAAATTCCATTTGTACTTTCAGAGATTGTCAGCAAATTGATGGCGAAAAATGTGGAAGAGCGCTATCAGAGTGCGTTAGGACTGAAATCCGATCTAGAAAAATGTTTACGTCAACTCCAAGAATCTGGGAACATTGAAAGCTTTAAAATAGCTCAAAAGGATCTGTGCGATCGCTTCATCATCCCCGACAAACTTTATGGACGAGAAACTGAAATAGAAACCCTACTCCAAGCTTTTGAAAGAGTCAGTTTAGGGAAAACAGAAATGATGCTAGTCGCTGGATTTTCCGGCATTGGAAAAACAGCCGTTGTCAACGAAGTTCACAAACCCATTGTACGACAACGGGGTTATTTCATCAAAGGAAAATTCGACCAATTTCAACGGAATATTCCCTTAAGTGCTTTCGTCCAAGCATTTCGAGATTTAATGGGGCAATTGCTCGCCGAAAGTGATTCTCAAATCCAGCAATGGAAAAATAAGATTTTAGAACCTGTGGGAGAAAACGGACAAGTAATTATCGAAGTTATACCCGAACTAGAAATAATTATCGGACAACAACCACCCGCAGTCGAATTATCGGGAACAGCAGCCCAAAATCGATTTAATTTATTATTTCAGAAATTTACCCAAGTCTTTACCAGCCCAGAACACCCCTTGGTGATGTTTTTAGATGACTTGCAATGGGCAGATTCGGCATCGCTGAAGTTAATGCAGCTATTAATGTCTGATAGCAGTCATCTTTTATTAATTGGTGCATATCGTGATAACGAAGTCAATCCAGCACATCCATTGATGTTGACTTTGAGTGAGATTCAAAAAAACCAAGCAACGATTAATACAATTACTTTAGCACCCCTGAATCAAATAACGGTAAATCAGTTAGTTGCTGAGACGCTAAAATGTTCGTTAAGTTTGGCATCCCCTCTATCTAAATTGGTAGCTCAGAGAACTCAAGGAAATCCGTTTTTTGCCACCCAATTTCTCAAAGCATTACATCAAGAAAAACTGATTCAATTTGATGTGAAATTAGGCTGTTGGCATTGTGACCTTGCAGAAGTGACAATTCAATCGGTTACAGATGATGTTGTGGCTTTTATGAGTTTGCAACTACGAAAACTCCCGCCATCAACTCAAGAATTATTGCAGTTAGCTGCTTGTATTGGCAACTCTTTTGATTTAAATACTTTGGCAATTGTTTCGGAACAATCGGAGGTAGAGACGGCGGCTGCATTGTGGAAAGCCTTGCAAGAAGGATTGATTTTACCGATCGGCGATGTTTATAAGTTTTATGTTGGGGAAGAAAATCTAGCAGTTACTCAAGAAAATCAACAGACTGTTAACTACAAATTTTTACACGATCGCGTCCAACAAGCCGCTTATTCTTTGATTCCCGATGACCAAAAACAAGCAACTCATCTCAAAATCGGACAACTACTGCTGCAACAGATTTCCGCACAAGCAAGAGAAGACCGGATTTTTGAAATCGTCAATCAATTAAATCACGGAACTTCTTTAATTACCAAACAAACAGAACGAGAAGAATTAGCAAAACTCAATCTGATTGCCTGTCGCAAAGCAAAAAGTGCCACCGCCTATCAAGCGGCGAGTGAATATGCCACAGTGGGATTATCCCTGTTAGTAGAAAATACTTGGCAACAGCAGTATGAAATGAGTCTCGCCTTCTATGAATTAGCGGCGGAAGTCGCCATGCTATGCGGTGACTTTGAGGCGATGGAAAAGTTCATTGATATTGTGATTCAACAGGCACGCTCCTTACCGGAAAAGGTCAATGTTTACTGTATTAGAATTCAATTTCATATTTCCCAAAGTAAATTAACCTCAGCGATCGCGATTGGCCAACAAGTCTTACAACAGCTTGGCGTTACCTTTCCTGAAACACCCGCACCATCAGATCTTCAACAGGAAATCCAAGAGATTGAGGAACTCATTGGAGATAGGGAAATTGCCGATTTGGTTAACTTGCCTGAGATGAGGGATGCAGAAAAACTCGCTACTCTTAAGATTGTCAATATCATAATCCCAGCAGCTTACCTCTCTGGCTCTGCGCTGTACCAATTGCTGAATAGTTTGTCCGTTAAACTCTCAATTCAGTACGGTAACACATCCACTTCTGCTTTAGGCTATGCGACCTATGGCAGTATTCTCTGCAATTTCTTACAAGCCGTAGATACAGGATCGCAATTTGGTTCCCTGGGACTCCAGATCATTTCAAAACTCGATGCCAAAGCAAGTAAAACAGATGTTTTGATGATCTTGGGGATATTTGTTGTACACCGCAAATCTCACATTAAAGAAACACTACCCCTGTTGCAAGAAGGTTACACCGCTGCCCTAGAATTTGGAAACCTGGTAATGGCTGGATATAATGGGCACACTTTTTGTCTCAATTCTTTTTGGTGTAATCAATCCCTGGCTACCTTAGAGCAGGATATTAGCGCCTACTGCCATAGTTTGATGCAATTAAATCAATTGACAACCGCAAATTATAGCCGGATCTATTGGCAACCAGTTTTAAATCTGCTAGGTTTTGCAGAACATCCCACTTTTTTATCTGGAAAAGCCCTTGAAGAAACAGAATTTCTCCAGCAGCTACAGTCTGCAAATGATGGATATGGATTGTATATTTTCCATTTGTATAAACTGCTGCTTTGTTTCTTATTTGGAGAAATTGAGCCAGCGAAAAATCATGCTGTTGAAGTCAGGCGCTATTTTATGGCTGGTGCGGGATTAGTCACCGAACCAGTATTTTATCTTTATGATTCTCTGCTGACTTTGGCACAATTGAATCCACAATTAGATGAAACATCAGCAGAATTGCAGAGTGTAATAGAAAACCAAACTCAGTTGCAACACTGGGCGCACCATGCCCCGATGAATTATCAGCATAAATTTGATTTGGTAGAAGCCGAAAAATGTCGAGTGTTAGGGCGAAAAGCCGAAGCCATTGAGTTATACGATCGAGCGATCGCAACAGCCAAAACCAACAAATACATCCAAGAAGAAGCACTTGCTAACGAACTCGCCGCTAGATTCTACCTTGAATGGAGCAAAGCAAAAGTAGCAGCCGGATATATGCAGGACGCCTACTATTGCTACGCTCGTTGGGGTGCAATAGCCAAAGCCGCCGACCTGGAAAAACGCTATCCCCAATTACTTGCCCCCATATTAAAACAAACCCGTTCTCCCCTGTCAACTGACGCAACCATCTTCGCATTAGCAACTGTCACATCCACGAGTTCGGCTACTTCTAGCAGCAGTGTCTCAGATACCCTAGATTTAAAAGCGATTCTTAAAGCTTCCCAAACTATTTCCAGTGAAATCGAACTCGAAAAACTACTTTCATCGTTGCTTTCCATTGTCATTGAAAATGCGGGGGCTGACAAATGCGTGTTAATGCTGTTGCGAGACGATCGCCTGCTCATTAAAGGCTCAATAAGCGTGGGGACGGAGCCAGTTGTGTTTCAGCGCCTTCCCATTGAAGAGAGTCAAGATATTCCCTTAAAGCTGATTTACAAAGTTAATCACAACCAGCAGACTGCCGTAATAGTTGATGCGAGTGCCGATCTGACTTTAGCCAATGACCATTATATCATGCGCCAGCAGCCGAAGAGTATTTTGTGCAGCCCGATTTTGCATCAAGGCAAGTTGATGGGCATTTTATATCTAGAAAATAATTTAGCAAAGGGTGCTTTCACGCGCGATCGCGTCGAACTGCTAAATTTACTTTGCGCTCAAGCTGCTATTTCCCTAGAAAATGCGCGACTCTATGAAAATTCTCAAAAATATGCACAACAGTTAACACAATCTCTAACAAAATTGCAGGCTAGTGAAATCCGTTTCCAAAATTTAGCAAATAATATTCCTGGTACGGTGTACCAATTACGTCTGGGGGCTGACGGTTCAATTTCAACACCTTATGTCAGCTCTGGCTGTTTCGACTTATATGAGTTAGCACCAGAGTTAGTGATGGCAGGTGTACATAGCCTTAACGCTATGCATCATCCTGATGATGACCTAACTATTACACAAGCAATGATCTACTCTGCCCAAAATCTAACACCATTTGAGCAACAATGGCGTATTATTGTGCCTTCAGGAATCGTAAAATGGGTTTTCTCTGCTGCTAGGCCAGCGCGCCAAGCAGATGGTGCAATCTTATGGGATGGAGTGGTAATTGATATTAGCGATCGCAAGCGAGCAGAACTTGCTGTGCAGCAAAAGACGCAAGATTTAGCACAAGCATTAACCGAGTTACAAAACGCTCAATTACAAATAGTCCAAAGTGAAAAAATGTCGGCACTGGGTAATCTTGTGGCTGGGGTAGCTCACGAAATGAATAATCCTTTGGGTTTTATTTCTGCTAGTCTCCACCAAGCCAAACCAACCTTTAATGACATTGTTGAACACTTAGAACTATATCAAAAAACGCTAACAGAGCCAACTGAGAAAATTATCGCTCATGCCGAAGAAATTGACTTGAATTATAGCTTGGAAGACTTACCAAAAGTCATTGATGCCATGTCTATCGCGTGCGACAGGTTAAGTAAGATCAGCACTTCACTCCGAACATTTTCCCGTGCAGATCGCGATCATAAAGTTCTTTTCAACATTCACGAAGGCATTGATAGCACGATTTTGATTCTCAAACATCGTCTGAAAGCCAATGATCAACGTCCCGCTATTGAAGTGATTACCCACTATGGCAATTTACCTCAAATCGAGTGTTTCCCCGGACAACTAAATCAGGTGTTTATGAATATTTTGGCTAATGCCATTGACGCATTGGATGAGTCGAATGTTGGACGAAACTTTCAGTCAATTAAAGCCAATCTCAACCGAATTACTGTTACCACTTCAACGGCAGATAATCTAGTAAAAATTACCATTTCTGATAATGGTAAGGGAATGAATGAAGAGCTTAAACAAAAAATATTTGACCATTTATTTACTACAAAAGCTGTGGGTAAGGGTACAGGGTTGGGGTTGGCGATCGCCCGCCAGATTGTCGAAGAAACCCACGGCGGTAAGTTGAGTTGCTACTCTGCGGTTGGTGAGGGGACAGAATTTGCGATCGAAATGTCCATCAAATAGTCTTTATTATCACCTGTACTGGATCTGTATCAAACCATGAATTTTCTATAAACCAACGCTTATGCGCTTGCATCAAACCACTCAAGTATCTTGCCATGTTGCTAACAGCCTTATGGCTCAGCATCGCAGTTCCAGGCTGTAGCTTCTTTCAATCCCATTCCCCAACGGTTTCATCGCCAGGGCAAACACCAACAACTTCTATCGCTACAACCTCCCCCGCTCAACGCTTCGATGGTGTAACGATTAATGTCATCACCCATGATGGAGTGCAAAAAACAGCGACTATGCGACACATTGCTGGGTTTGAAGCATTGACTGGAGCGAAAGTTAAGCTGACGGGTGTTCCGTTTAAAGATTTATACAACATATTGCAACAGAACTGGTCTGGTACTGCTTCAAAATACGATATGGCAGTTGTTTTGCCTCAGTGGCAAATCGACTTTGCTGATGCTGGCTATTTGGAAGATTTAACGGAACGAAGGAAGTCTGACGCTGCTTTACAGTGGGACGATATTGCTCCCCTATTTCGGAATTTCAGCGCAAATTATAAGGGACGCACCTACACGATTCCGTTGGATGGTGACTTTCATATGGTTTATTACCGCACGGATTTAGTGAAGCAAGCGGGGTTAACGCCTCCAGCAATGTGGGATGACTATCTAGCAGTAGCCAAACGGTTTCACGGCAAAGACCTGAATGGCGATGGCGAACTAGACTAGGGCTCTTGTATTGAAAAGGTTCCCAAGGAATATAGTGCATCGATATTGGGTTCATTTGTCACTCCCTTTTTACAATCTCAGGGAACGGCACAAGGGGTATTTTTTGACCCAGATACGATGAAACCCTTAGTCAACAATCCCGGATTTGCTAGAGCACTAGAAATCTATAAACAAACAATGAACTATGGAGTTCCCCAGGATCAAAATCTGAGTCAAGCCAAAGCAAGAGCATTATTTCTGGGTGGGAGGTGTGCGATGACTCTTGACTGGGGAGATGTTGGTACGCTGGCGATCGATCCTGCCAAGTCTAAAGTGATTAATAAAATAGGAGCCTTTATCACTCCGGGTACGACTCAAATTCTCGATCGCAAAACTAACAAACTCGTCGCCTGCAATAAGTTTATCTGTCCTTACGCCATTGATGGAGTCAATCACGCGCCCTATGCAGCCTATGGGGAATGGGTTGGTGTCGTGGCGTCAAAAGCAGCGCCAAAGGTGAAGGATGTCGCCTATGCGTTTCTCTCCTATATGAGTCAACCCGCTCAATCGAATGTAGATGTGACGATCGGCGAAACCGGCTTCAACCCCTACCGGGTTTCGCAATTTAAAAACGTAGACCCCTGGATTAAATCAGGGATGTCAACCGATGCTGCCAACAACTATTTAGGTGCGATCGGCGTGAGTTTGAGCAATCCAAACATGGTATTGGATTTGACAATTCCTCACAATCAGGAATATCTGGAAGTCCTCGATACTGTGCGATCGGATTTCTTAGCAGACAAAATTACAAAAGAGCAAGCCATGCAGCAGATCGAACAAAGATGGCAGCAGATTACCAACAAAGTAGGCCGCGACTCTCAACGGGCAGCCTATCGTTCTAGTTTAGGTCTGCAATCTTGAGAATAAGTGCTGCTTTGCAAAACGTAAACCTCACATTGACACACTCTTACTACCCATGATTTTTTCTTGGCAGCAACGCTTACACTCTTGGAGGAAACCATTCCAGTATCTGGCTGTAATGTTAACAGCCTTATGGCTCAGCATCGCAGTGCCCGGATGTAGCTTCTTTCAATCCAATCCCCCAACGCTTTCATCCCCAGGGCTAACCCCAACTACTTCTATCGCTACCACCTTGCCTCCTCAGCGATTTGATGGAGTGACAATTAATGTTGTTACCAATCCTGGAGGACTTAATCTAGCGGATGGGAGAAATATTGCTGGGTTTGAGGCATTGACTGGAGCTAAGATCGATCTAAAGGAGGTTCCTTTTATAAATTATCGCAACTTGTTACATAAGAACTGGTCTGGCAATGCTTCAGAGTACGATCTAGCTATTATTTTGCCTCAGTGGCAAATCGATTTTGCTGATGCTGGCTATATAGAAGATTTAACCGATCGCCGAAAATCCGATCCTGCTTTAGAGTGGGATGATATTGCACCCCTATTCCGAGATTTCAGCGCCAACTACAAGGGACGCACCTACACAATTCCCTTAGATGGTGATTTTCATATGGTTTATTACCGCACGGATTTGTTGAAGCAAGCAGGGTTAAAGCCTCCCGAAACTTGGGATGACTATCTAGCAGTAGCTAAACAGTTTCATGGCAAAGACCTTAATGGCGATGGGGAACCAGACTACGGCTCTTGTATCCCCAAGGTTGCCAACGAAATCAGTACAACATTCTTGGGTTCATTTTTTGCTCCCTTTCTACAATCTCAGGGAACAGCCCAAGGAATATTTTTTGATCCAGAGACAATGAAACCTCTAGTAAATAATCCAGGATTTGCTAAGGCGCTAGAGATATATAAACAAACCATGAAATATGGAGTTCCCGATGATCAAAATCTGAATCTAGCTACAGCGAGAAAAATATTTCTGAGTGGGCGGTGTGCCATGACCCTTGATTGGGGTGATATTGGCCCCTTCGCTATTGATAAGGCGGTGTCTAAGGTGACAGATAAAGTGGGGGCTTCAATTACACCGGGGACGACTCAAGTGCTCGATCGCAAAACTAACAAACTGGTCGCCTGCGATAAGTTTACCTGTCCTTACGCCATTGGCGGAGTTAATCACGCACCCTACGCTGCCAACGGGGGCTGGGTGGGTGTAGTGGCGGCAAAATCACCACCAAAAGTAAAGGATGCTGCCTACGCATTTCTCTCTTACATGAGTCAGCCTGCCCAGGCTAATATTAACGTTACTCATGGTAACACGGGCTTAAATCCCTATCGGATCTCCCAATTTAAAAATTCCGATCCCTGGATTAAATCAGGGATGTCCTTTACTGCTGCCAATAACTACTTAGGGGCGATCGGTGTGAGTTTGAGTAGTCCCAACATGGTTTTGGATCTCAAAATTCCTAAAACTCAGGAATATATAAATTTCCTTGATACTGTGCGAGCGGATTTCTTAGCAGACAAAATTACAAAACAGGAAGCAATGCAGCGAATTGAACAGGGATGGGAGGAGATTACCAACGCAGTCGGGCGAGACTCCCAAAAAACAGTTTATCGGTCTAGCCTGGGTCTACAATCTTGAGGATAAAAAGTATGCGTCAACAGAGTCTTAGCCGAAAAATTGTTTTAGCGTATTCGCTCCTCATCACATTGGCCGCTGGATTGCTGACATCGGGATTGTACTGGCAGTTACGCACAGTTCAGCGTCAGGAGATGCGCGATCGCTTGTTGGAATTACTGCGTTTGGCAACCCCACAAATTGACAGTGACTATCTTGCCCTCACTGTCAGCGCAGACAACATGAAGGAGCCTTTCTACAAAATCAACCAGGAACGGCTGCAAAATATTCAAACTGCCAGTCCATCTATTAATCACATTTACACCCTGCGGCAACAATCTAACGGTCAAGTTGTTTTTGTCTTGGATTTAGCTCAAAAAAATCGTCCTCTTGCAGTAGTTGGGGAGCCTTTAGAGCACTCTACGTCTGTGCTGCAAGCTGGCATTGCTAATCTGCAACAGCCAACTGTCGAGCGGGATATTCAGAAAAACTCTGAGGGGCTGCCGGTTTTATATGGATATTCACCCATTAAAAATCAGTTTGGGCGAACCAATGGCCTGTTAGTGATTGAGCTCAATGCCAGTGCGATTATTCAAAGTGAGCTGCAAGTGGGAGCGATCGCCATCACGATTTTTGGTGTTGTCCTGTTGCTGACATTGATTGCGATCAGGCGGTTAGCTCAATCGTTAGTAGTCCGCCCAATCCTACAGTTAAATCAGGCATCTAAACAACTTGCTAACGGAGAGTGGAGTCAGACATTACCTACCGATCGCAGCGATGAACTGGGCGAGTTGGCAACATCATTCAACCACATGGCAGGACAACTCAAAGAATCCTTTGAAACCCTGGAACAACGAGTTCAAGAACGCACGACTGAACTCGAAGCAGCTATGCAACTCGCTGATAGCGCCAACCAAGCCAAAAGCGACTTTCTAGCAAGTATGAGCCACGAACTGAGAACCCCGCTCAACGGCATCCTGGGCTATGCTCAAATTCTTCAGGGGAACGAACCGCTGACGGAACGGGGCAAGAAAGGCGTAGATGTCATCTACCAGTGTGGCAATCATTTACTTAACCTGATCAACGATATTCTTGACCTGGCAAAAATCGAAGCCCGTAAATTGGAATTAAGCTCTAGCGAGGTACATTTGCCAGCCTTTCTCGAAGGCATTGCGGAGATTGTGCGTGTCCGCGCTAACCAAAAAGGAATTCCTTTTACCTATGAGCCTGATGCTGATTTACCTACTGGGGTGACAATCGATGAAAAACGCCTCAGACAGGTGTTGATTAATTTGTTGGGCAATGCCATTAAGTTTACTGACAAAGGCGGGGTGACGTTTCGCACGAAAAGTCACAAAATCGAACGTGCAACCTATCAAATTCGCTTTGAGATCGAAGATACAGGGGTGGGAATATCGCCAGATGGACTCACAAAAATTTTCCAACCTTTTGAACAAGTAGGTGAGGTCAAAAAACAAGCAGAAGGTACTGGTTTGGGACTCGCAATCAGTCAGCAAATTGTTACTCTGATGGGTAGTACGCTCAATGTGAAAAGCCAGTTGGGACAGGGTAGCACTTTTTGGTTTGAGGTGGAACTCCCCGAAGCTAAGGATTGGGCAACAACTTTGCGAACAACCCACGAAGGTAAGATTGTGGGATTTGGGGGCGGCAAGCGCTTGGTGCTGGTGGTGGACGATCGCTGGGAGAATCGATCGGTTGTAGTCAGTTTACTGGAACCGTTGGGATTTGAGATGATGGAAGCCAGTAATGGTCGAGAAGGGTTAGAGAAGGCAAAGGAGCATCATCCTGACCTGATTATTACCGATCTGATGATGCCAGAGATGGATGGCTATCAGATGCTGCGGCAGATTCGCTCCTGTTCCCAACTGCAAGATGTTGCGGCGATCGCCTCGTCTGCTAGTGTGTTTGAGAGCAATCAGAACGAGAGCATTCAGGCTGGTGCAAATGTCTTTTTGCCAAAACCGATTGAAGCGTTAAAGTTGCTAGAGCTAGTACAGAAGTATCTTAACCTAGAATGGCTCTACGACAATGAGTCGATCGCCAGCGAGGACGCAACAGCCGACTCCTTAGAACCATCTTCATCAACCCCAGAGATCGTGCCACCAACCAATGAGGTGTTGTCTCAGTTGCACAAATTAGCCTTGCAGGGACGCTTAATGGCGATCGAACAACAGCTTAAAATATTAGAGGTCGATCGACAGTACAAACCGTTTGTACAGGAAGTTCGTTACTATGCAGAAAATTTCCAAATTGAAAAGATTCCACCTTTTCTCGAACGCTATCTGCCAGCAGAATAATTCCGTAATTCTATTATAGCGGCTCTCACCCTCCATCAGATACGCCCCACTTTTTGAATGTCAAGCTTTTATTTAAAGCTTTCGTATCTACCTCCAGAAACCTGAGATTCGGCTCTATCCAACTATCTGCGAGATGTTTACCATGATTGAATTTAATAAAATGTTAACAAATCCTACCCTACCGTTATTTGATACTAGCATTATTCTGATCGTTGATGATATGCCAAGTAATTTGAAGGTGCTTTCAGACACGCTAGCAGATGCCAGCTTTGAAGTGGCAATCGCGACCAGTGGTGAAGGTGCGCTTCAACAATTGCAACATACTCCAGTGTCGTTGATTTTGCTCGATGTGATGATGCCAGGAATTGATGGTTTTGAAACCTGTGAGCGTCTCAAAGCAAATCCGGCAACTGCGAATATTCCTGTGATCTTCATGACGGCTTTGTCCGATCCTGTGAATAAAGTTAAAGGTTTTGAATTAGGGGCGGTTGACTACATTACTAAGCCATTTCAACAGAGTGAAGTGTTAGCACGGGTGCGATCGCATCTCAAGCTCAGTCAATTGAGTCAAGCTCTGGAAGCCAGAAATGCAGAACTGCAAGAACTCACAGAGGAACTGGAGCAACGAGTTGCTGAACGAACTCAGGAATTGTTTGCATCAATTGACACCCTCCAACAAACCCAAAACTTACTGCGTTTGGTATTTGATACTGTCCCGCAATGGGTGGCGTGGAAGGATATCAATTCAGTATATTTGGGTTGTAATCATAGTTTTGCTAAAGCTGCGGGCTTAAGTTCACCTGATGAACTTATTGGTAAAAATGACTACGATTTTCCGTGGAGTCAGGAAGAAGCAGACTCGTATCGAAACTGCGATCGGCGCATTATGGATTCTGGTCAAGCAGAACTCCATATTATTGAGCCATCGCGAGGAATAGATGGTCAACAAATCTGGTTAGATACCAATAAGATACCTCTGCGCGATGCCAACGATCGTGTGTTCGGCATTTTATTAATAACAGAAGATATTACGGAACGTCAGCAGGCCCAAGAGCTACTAAAACAGCAAAAACAAAATCTGGAACAAGCCCTTGAAAAACTCCAGCGCACTCAGATGCAGCTTGTGCAAAGTGAAAAAATGTCGGCGCTAGGCAATCTCGTTGCAGGCGTGGCACACGAAATCAATAATCCTGTCGGCTTTATCAGTGGCAATATTAAACCGGCTGTGGATTACATTCAAGATGTATTCGGTTTGCTTGAGTTGTATCAGCAAGAATATCCCAATGTCAGTGACGTGATTCAAGATGAAATTGAGGCGATCGACCTAGATTATATCCGTGACGATTTACCGAAGCTAATTGACTCGATGAAGTTGGGCGTTCAACGTATTTGTGATATTAGCACGAGTTTGCGAACGTTTTCTAGAGCCGATCAAGACTACAAAGTTCCCTTTAATGTTCATGAAGGGATTGAGAGCACCATCTTAATTCTTAAACACCGGCTGAAAGCTAACGAACACCGTCCGGCGATCGACGTTGTCACAGATTACGGGAATCTCCCTCAAATAGAATGCTTTCCCGGTCAACTTAACCAAGTATTTATGAATTTGCTCGCAAATGCGATCGATGCTCTAGAAGAGTCAAGTCAAGGACGCAGTTTTGTGGCAATCGCAGCTAATCCCAATTGTATCAAGGTGAGGATTGGTCGATCGGGCGATCGGCATATCAAAATTACAATTGCTGATAACGGGGCGGGGATGACAGAAGCTGTGAAACAACGGATTTTTGACCATTTGTTCACAACGAAGGCCGTAGGAAAAGGTACTGGGTTAGGATTGGCGATCGCCCGCCAGATTGTAGTCGAAAAACATGGCGGCACAATTGATGTGAATTCCCATGAGGGAGAGGGGAGTGAATTTGTGATAGTTTTACCTGTTAGCGAACAAAAATTGCAGCCCTTCGTCATTTAATAAAATAGGTTCGTAGCGCGGACTTTAGTCAGCTCATCAATTTCAGCGGACGCGAGGACGCACTACGAACCTATTTGTCGATCGCACATCAAGACACTCGCACCAATCTCCCCCGCTGCTTCGCGACTATTGCCAAAATCTCAACTATGCTAACGTAGGCAAGCAGTAATGCCCTGCTACCAAGGCTATTAACCTAATTTAAAGAATTCTTTTATTGAGGAGCGGTGTATTCCCTATGGCAAACCTGATTGGCACAGACAGCAACGACTTTATTTTAGGAACTCCGCAGGGCGATCGAATTCGCGCTTTAGATGGCGATGACACGCTCCTGGGCGCCAGTGGAGATGACACCCTAGAGGGGGACGCGGGCAACGACCAACTGCTCGGAGGCGACGGAGGAGATTCGCTGTTTGGGGGCGAAGGAAATGACGAACTCATTGGCAACCAAGGCCGCGATTTTGCTTTAGGCGGAAACGGCGACGACTCAATTCTCGGCGGTTTGGGCAACGACATCATCGAAGGCAACGACGGGTTAGACACCTTATTCGGAGATGCCGGCGACGATGTGATTCGCGGCAACGCGAACTTTGATGTGATTGCCGGCGGTACTGGCAATGACAGCCTGGTGGGGGGTGACGGAGACGATTCGGTGTTCGGGAATGCTGATGAAGATTTTCTCTACGGGGATGTCGGGAATGATTCTCTCAACGGCGGTAGTGGCGGAGATCAACTGTTTGGCGGTGACGGCAACGACTATCTCCTCGGTGCCGACGGTGACGACACTTTGTATGGCAATGACGGCACTGATTCGCTCTTCGGTGACTCCGGCAACGACCAAATATTCGGGGGCAAGGCTGACGATACGGTTTTTGGCGGCATCGGTTCCGATACGCTTCGCGGCGATTTAGGCGATGACTCGGTACTGGGAGATGAAGGCAATGACTTCCTCTTTGGTGGCAAAGGTAATGATGTTTTAGACGGCGGTTTTGCCGATGATTCCTTGGCCGGTAATCTCGGTGACGATACAATTCTGGGCAGTTTCGGTAATGACAATTTATTTGGGGCAGAGGGTAATGATTCTCTGATCGGAGGTGAGGGTTCGGATACTCTGACTGGCGGTAGTGGCAGCGATGTTTTTGGATTGGGAGCCGGGCCTGGCAGTTTGGTTTTAATTACTGATTACAATGACGCAGAGGATTTCTTTGGACTGCCGAGCAATTTATCTTTCGGTCAACTGGTAGTTAGCCAAGGCAACGGTTCAAATCTCAGGGATACAGTAATTACGCTCGACGGCAAGCTTTTAGCAATTTTGACAGACACTCCGGCGGCGCTGATCGATGTCAACGATTTTATCGCTGTGACTGGGACGGTTACTCCCAGGCCAACCACAACTACAACTACAACTACAACTACAGTTACAACCACAATTACAGATCCAACTCTAACTCCAACTCCAACTCCGACTGAGACTCCAACTCCGACTCCAACTCCGACTCCAACTCCCACCGAAGCAGCGACGCCGACTCTCACGGAACCAGCGGCGCCGACTCCGACTCTAACTCCAACTCCGACTCCGACTCCAACTCCGACTCCAACTCCGACTCCGACTCCAACTCCGACTCCGACAGCAGCACCAACTCCGACTCCGACAGCAGCACCAACTCCGACTCCGACAGCAGCACCGACTCCGACGCCGACTCCGAGGATTCCGATTCCGCCGACAGTTAGCGTGCCTGATTCGCCTCTGCTATCAATTAGTTCGATCCCCCCGGCGCCGACTCCCGGACTATTGCCAATGCCGGGCCAGACGCCGATATTCCCGACGGTGGTGCCGAAGCCGCTACCTTTTCCTACACCTGTTCCTACACCTTTCGGGTTCTAGGTGCGATCGCGCAGCTCGGTGATGAGTGATGAGTTAATGTAAAACTCACTAAACTCATCACTCATCACTATTTAACGTCCTGGGGAGTTTCTGCCGAGTCTTGTGGCGACTCGGCTGGAGAATCTTCTAGGGGAGATAATTGTTGGGTGTACCCCAAGAGCGATCGAAGTTTCATGCGGTGGATGTAAGGCCAGCCGCCATTGGCTTCAATATTCCTGAGCAGTTTGTAAAGTGCTTGGCGGTTGTCGGGAAAAGACGCTTGAAACAAACCGTCCCGAATTTCCCGGTGCGAAGCTTCCAGCCTCCGCAGCAGGGCCAAAAGCAGCAGACTGTCTCCCTGACAACTTTCGGCTAAAGTCCGAATCGCCTCTGTCAGCGATTGCATTTGAGACTGCAACTTTTCTGACTCTAAATCTTTGCCGTTGTCCATACTGCTGCTTCCTTTGAAATCTACAAGGCCTTGGTCCCCAGCCTTTTGGTCAACTGACTAATCGAGCTAGTCGCGATCGCCATTCGGGGTCATAAGCAAAGTAACTTAAGTAGGTTGACTTAAGCAATATTAATTTGCAGTCCAAGTCAGGAAAAGAGCACAACCCGTCGTACCATGTGTATTGGGCTGCGATCCGAACTTTTGAGAAATCATAAGTTCATGCTTATTTTCACGGCGCACTAGCTTGATTTTTTGAGTCAATGCCGGTGTCGGTGAAGCGAGCGAGCTGGATCTAAATGCTGCCCTAAGCGCTGGCCTAGCCTGCCGGCGGGCAATTATATTTTGCTCGAAGTAGGGCTTTTTCTTAATATAATCCGATGTTGGATATTGAGGTTTGCAATGAAATATCGTGCTTTAATTGTTGCACTTTTAGCATTTTGCATGAGTGCGCTGGTTGCTTGTTCTTCTGCTTCTGACACGACGGTGGCGACTACCGAGTTGCTCACCTACGACGAGATTAGAGGTACTGGCCTGGCTAATAACTGCCCTAGCTTGGCAGAAACTTCTCGGGGATCGATCCCCATCGAAGCGGGCGGCACTTATAAACTGACTGGTTTGTGTTTGCAGCCCACCACTTATTTTGTCAAGGAAGAACCAGCAAACAAACGCCAAGAGGCGGAATTTGTGCCTGGTAAATTGCTGACACGGTTCACATCGAGCATTGACCAAGTTCAAGGTACGCTCAAGGTCGGTACTGACGGAACTCTGACTTTCAAAGAAGAGGACGGCTTGGACTTTCAAGCTATTACGATTCAATTACCGGGCGGAGAGCAAGTACCTTTCTTGTTTACCATTAAAGAACTGGTAGCTAGTTCCGAACCCGGAGTAGTTGCTATCAATACTTCCACCGATTTGAGAGGGGAGTTTAACGTTCCTTCTTACCGCAGCGCAGGCTTTTTAGACCCTAAAGGTCGCGGGGTAGCGACTGGCTATGACAATGCTGTAGCGCTTCCGGCTACTGACAATTCCAAACTGAAACGGTCTAATGTGAAGCTGGCTGACACCCGCACTAAGGCGGGCAAAATTTCTCTCCAAGTTGCTAAAGTCAACAGCGCCACTGGCGAAGTTGGCGGGATTTTTGAGAGTACGCAGCCTTCTGATACTGATTTGGGAGCTAGACCCGCTCTGGATGTGAAAATTCGGGGTTTGTTTTACGCTCGCATTGAGCCTTCTGTATCGTAAAATTGGCTTTCTGGATTGATCGAACTTGAGCAGTTTCTGGCCGTAAAGCTCCTGCTCGCCCTTCATTAGCCAACAGTCTTGAGCAATATAACTTAGGACTGTTGACTAATGACTAAATTTATGATTAAATTGGGGTCATTCGCAAGTTATGAAGTTGGGATTTTTTATTAATTAAAGTTTTGTATTCACAGCGCTTTCAGCTTATAATATAATTTTAAAAAATCCTGCTTAAATTGGGGATTGTGCCGAAGGCCTTCTACCTGGTAAAAGTCTGCCTTATGCCGAAAACCTTTGGATAATCCCGCTAAATCCGTTCACGTTCCGAAAACTCAACTGGTGTGTCCGGTATCACACCCATTAAGTGCTAGGATTACAATACCTAAAAGTGATTTTTTTTAGACTAGATGGGAAACTAGATCTAAAGCAACCTCAGTCCTCTGCTCTACCAACCCTTATGTCACCATGTCTACCACAGTGCCGAACGAGCTAAAAAGCGAAAATTTGCAATTGTTGCGCGAGTACCAACTTTCTGGATCGAATGCAATCCGCAATCAGTTAGTTAAACTGAATATTGGACTGGTCAGAAAAGAAGTTTACCACTGGATCAACCAGTGCGGCGAAAGCTACGACGATTTGCTGCAAGTCGGATGTATTGGGTTGATCAGGGCGATAGAGCGGTTTGATATCGCGAAGGGGCACGCTTTTAGTTCCTTTGCAATTCCCTACATACGGGGCGAAATTCAACACTACTTGCGGGACAAAAGCCCTTGTGTGCGATTTCCCCGCCACTGGCAGTCCCTGGAACGCAAGTCAGTAGCAGCGATCAAGGATTTGCAGGTGCAGTTAAACCGCAAACCTACGGATGCAGAAGTAGCAGCAGTCCTTGAGGTTTCTGTTGAAGAATGGCGAGAAATTAAGTTGGCCCATCTCAACCGGTCGCCTCTGAGTTTGGACGCGCCGGTGCAAGATGAAGATGAGGGGGCTACTTGTCTGGGCGAATTGATGCCCGATAGCAAGTATCGGAGTTTTCAGTTGGCGCAAGAGGATCAAATTCGCGTACAGCAAGCTTTGGCTATGTTGGAACAACGGACTCGCGAGATATTGGAGTTTGTTTTTCTCTACGATTTGACGCAGAAGGAAACGGCTGAACGCTTGGGTATCAGTGCGGTGACTGTTTCTCGGCGAGTTAAGAAGGGGCTGGATTTGCTCAAAGAGATTATGACTAAACAGCTTTAGTCAGTTGACAGTGGGCAGTTGACAGTGGGCAGTTGACAGTGGGCAGTTGACAGTTGTTAGTGGTCAGTTGTTAGTGGTCAGTTGACAGTTGACAGTTGTCAGTTGGCAGTTGTTAGTGGTCAGTGGTTATTACTCATCAAGTAGGTGGTTACAAATAAACATTACATGGGGAGGGAGAGAGGGCTGACAGGTGTAGGTTTTTTACGAGGGGGTAGTATAAAATCAATTAAACCAGGCGAAAATAAGGGTGATTCAACGAAACACGTGGCTGCGGGAAAAACCTCAATGCTGAAAAATAAGCATCTCTTGGATTGGTCATGTATTGTCTCCAAACAAATGGCTCACCTGTCAATACCTCAAGCGATTGGGTTAGCGACTTGGAGTTTTGGCGTAGTGATGACCAAATCCAGCAGTTTAACCCAAGTTTCGCAGTTGATCGCTGACATTAACGAAGAAAAGCCGAATACAGTCCGTCAGCGATTAAAAGAATGGTATCAAGAAGCCCCAGCTAAAAAAGGACTTCATCGTCGTGATTTCGATGTGAGTAGTTGTTTTGCTCCATTACTGTTGTGGGTGCTAAGTTTACTGCCAAAAAATGTTGAGGACATTGCCTTGGCATTGGATGCCACTAGCATCGGGGATAAATTTACAGTTCTGTCGATGAACATCTTATTGGGTGGGTCGGGAATTCCTATAGCTTGGTGTATTGTCAGAGCCACAGAGCCCGGAAGTTGGAAACCTCATTGGCAAAAACTGATTTCTCGGGTTCAAGGTGTGATTCCCACTAACTTTAGGGTGATCGTTGCGGCTGACCGAGGATTGTATGCTGATTGGCTTTATCAATTTATTGAAAGTGTAGGCTGGCATCCATTTCTACGTATCAACCATCAAGGAACTTATCGTCTGCCATCTCAACAGACATGGCAGCCACTGGCACATCTGGTTTGTCAAGGTGGACAATCATGGTCTGGGGAGGTGCTTTGCTTTAAAACTAACCCTCTGTCTTGTACACTGCTAGCTCGTTGGGATTTAGGCTA